>JAJFHO010000084.1 GCA_021775575.1 Hyphomicrobiales bacterium | reverse complement strand
TCGTTCTTCGTCAATGCCGGGCTGCGTGTCGTGACGGAGATGTGCAAGATGCGCGCCGTCGTCGAGGTGTGGGATGAGATTTGCGAGACCCGGTACGGCGTCGAGGATCCCAAGCTCCGCCGCTTCCGCTATGGCGTGCAGGTCAATTCGCTTGGCCTCACCGAGCCGCAGCCGGAAAATAATGTCTACCGCATCCTGCTTGAGATGCTTGCGGTTGTGCTGTCGAAAAAGGCCCGCGCGCGGGCCGTGCAACTGCCGGCCTGGAACGAGGCGCTCGGCCTGCCGCGGCCCTGGGACCAGCAATGGTCGATCCGCATGCAGCAGATCGTTGCCCATGAGACCGATCTTCTGGAATATGGCGATATTTTCGACGGCTCGAAAGAGATCGACGCCAAGGTCGAGGCGCTGAAGCAGGCTGCCCGCGAAGAGCTCGAGACGATCGGGGCAATGGGCGGCGCGGTCGCGGCTATCGATCATATGAAATCGGAGCTGGTGAAATCCAACACGGCCCGGATCAGGACCATCGAGTCCGGCGAGCAGATCGTCGTCGGCGTCAACAAATGGACCGAGTCTGAACCCTCACCCCTGTCGGGCGAGGCCGGCGGCATCATCACCGTGCCCGAAACGGTCGAGCTTGAGCAGATCGCGCGGCTGAAGGAGTGGCGTGGCAAACGTGACGGAAACGCCGTCGAGACGGCTCTGGCCGATCTCAAATCGGCGGCGAGCGAGGGGCGCAACGTCATGGCGCCGTCGATTGCCTGCGCCAGGGCCGGCGTCACCACCGGCGAGTGGGGGACGTGCTTGCGCGAGGTCTTCGGCGAATATCGCGCGCCTACCGGCGTCGGCGCCAAGGCCAGCGTGGAAGAAGTTACCCTCGATGAATTGCGCGCCCGGGTGAAAGCGGCGTCCGGTAAGCTCGGGCGCACGCTGACCTTCCTGGTCGGCAAGCCGGGGCTCGATGGTCACTCCAACGGTGCCGAGCAGATCGCCGTGCGCGCCCGCGACATCGGCATGGATGTGGTCTATGAGGGCATCCGGCTGACGCCGAAAGAGATTGTCGATGCGGCCCAGGAACAGGATGCCCATGTGGTCGGCCTGTCGATCCTGTCGGGCTCCCATGTGCCGCTGGTCAGGGACGTGATGGCGCTGATGCGAGAACGGGGCATGGACGGCGTTCCCGTCATCGTCGGCGGTATCATCCCTGAAGGCGACGAGAACATCCTCCGCCAGGTCGGCGTGTCGAAAATCTACACGCCGAAGGATTTCCGAATCAACGCGATCATGGGCGATATTGTGGAGCTGGCGGGAGTGGCGGGGGAGCCCGCCATACAGGCCGAATAGCGTCTCGCGACCCTTTTCGGCACGGCAGGATCATTTCCCGTTAACGCTGAGGCCGGTGAATTTGCGCCAATAGTCTTCCCTGTCGCGCGCGACTTCCTACATATACCCTGACCGGGGCAGTCAGTCATGAAGGAGGTGCGCGATGAAGAAGCGCATCATTGCTGCCCTGGCCATCATCTGTGTCGCAGTCGTTGGATATGTGGGACTTTCCCTGACGGCAGCCGGGCGGTCCTATACGCTGGCAAGCAATTCCATGCTGCCGTTGATCGGCGCCAAAGAGACTGTTTTTTGCGTGACGGACGGCGAGGGCAAGTTGGCCTATGGCGATTTGGTCATCTACCGCATTCCCGTCGACAATAAGACGCTTTTCGTCAAAATGATCGTCGGCTTTGCCGGAGACACCGTTCAGATGAAGGACGGCATTTTGTGGATCAACGGTAATTCCGTCCCGAAGCGCCCGGCTGGCGAATTCGCGATTCCGGGACCCGGCGGCAAAAAGGCGATGCGTTACGAGGAGACGCTGCCGGGCGGCGCCAAGACCTTCGTGCTCGATATCGAGCCGGCCGGCATGCTCGACAATACCGCGGCCTACAGCGTTCCTGCCGGCCATGTTTTCGTGATTGGAAACAATCGAGACAATAGTGTCGACAGCCGCTTGCCAACCACCCATGGCTCGGTCCCGGCAGGCAATATCGTGTGCAAGGGCGAGCTTTCGTGAGTGGCAAAAAACCACTTCTCACGCTGCCGCCGCGACTTCCTCCCGCACCCTCAGCACCGCCACACAAGCCTCCGCCGCCTCGGCGCCCTTCATCTTGAAATGCTCAAGGAAGAACTGCCGATGCTCCTCGCTGTCATGAAAATGATGCGGGGTCAGGACGGTTGACGGAACCGGCACGTCCGTCTCCATTTGCGCCTGCATCAGCGCGTCGAGCACAGTCTGCGCGACGAAGTCGTGCCGGTATATCCCGCCATCGACAACGAAGGCGAAGAGAGGCGCAAGCGGGAGCCTGAGCCCCCACCTCGCAATATTCGATCAGGCGGCCGCCTGCTTCTCCCCGCTCGCCCGCCGCTCGGTCCCCTTGTAGTCCGGATCGTCGCCGAGACGGCGATCCGCGGGGCCCTCGCGAAGGTCCAGCAGGAATTGAGAGACCTCACTCTTCAACAGCTCCGCCTGCTCGGACAGCTCGCCAGCGGCGCCGGTAATCTGCGTTGCCGCCGAGCCGGTCTCGTTGGTCGCGCGGCTCACTTCGTCGATATTCGACGTCACTTCCTGGGTGCCGGCGGCGGCCTGCTCCACGTTGCGTGCGATTTCCGACGTCGCCGCGCCTTGTTGTTCCACCGCGGCCGCGATGCCAGAGGCGATCTTGTCCATTTCGTCGATTGTCTTGGTGATCTCGTCGATGGCGCCGACCGCTTCGCCGGTCGACTCCTGGATTTCGGCAATCTGTGCCGCGATCTGCTCGGTCGCTTTCGACGTTTGCGCCGCGAGATCCTTCACTTCCGATGCCACGACGGCAAAGCCCTTACCGGCTTCGCCGGCGCGCGCGGCCTCGATGGTGGCGTTGAGCGCCAGCAGGTTGGTCTGGTCGGCGATTTCCGTGATCATGTTCACAACCTCGCCGATCTTGTTGGTGGTTTCGACCAAACCTCGGATCCGTTCATCCGTCTGCTTGGCCCCTTTGACCGCGCGGCTGGCGACATCGGAGGATTGCGTAACCTGGCGGCTGATTTCGCTGATCGAACTGGAAAGTTCTTCCGCGGCCGTGGCGACGGTCTGGACATTGGTCGAGGCTTCCTCCGACGCCGAGGCGACGGTCAACGACTTGTTCTTGGTATCCTCCGCGATTGCCGACATGGATTCCGAGGATGCCTGCATTTCCGTAGCGGCGGAGGCAACAGCCTCGACGATGCCGCCGCACTTGACTTCAAAGCCCGACGCCATTTTTTCCATGACCGCTGCCTTCTCGGCCGCAGCGTTCTTTTCAGTTTCCTTCTGTTCCGCCTCAAGACGCTTTATTTCGACGGCATTGTCCTTGAACACCTGGACCGTGTCGGCCATCCCGCCGATTTCGTCTGTGCGCTCCTGTGCCGGGACTTCGACATCGAGATTGCCGTCGGCAAGGTCGCGCATGGCGTTCGTCATCGCTGTTATGGGGGCGGCGAAGCTGCGGGCAACGAGGAAACCGCAGGCCGAGATGGCAACGGCGCCGATCAGGCCAAGGAGCAGCATCAGCTTTGTCATTGCGTCGGCCGCCTGAAAGGCCTCGGCTTCGTCGATTTCGGCGAGCAGGCCCCATTTGACGCCCAGAATGTCGACGGGCGTGAAGGCGGACAGGACCGGATTGCCGTTATAATCGATAACGATTTCCGCACCCTTTTTGCCGGCGATGGCGTCGCGCGCCGCGCTCGTGTCGACCTTGCCTTTTTCAGGATGCCGGAAAGAGGCGACGACAGAATGGTGCTTGGGGTCGAGATAGGAGTCGGACCGCATCAGTTTATCGGAGCCGATCAGATAGGTTTCGCCGGTTTCGCCGAGGCCCGCTCGCTCGCTCATCACTTTGGTAATCCGGTCAAGCGGCATCTGGAACATCAGGACGCCGATCATTTGGCCGGCGTCGAATATCGGCGCGGCGATAAAGCTCGCCGGAGCATTGTAGGAAGGCAGATACTGCTTGAAATCGACAAAGGCGAACTCGCCCGGGGTTTTCAACTCGCGCGCCATGCGGAAGGCTTCGGCAAAATTCGTCTTGGCGTAAGGGCCGTCGATCAGGGACGTCGTGTAATCCAGCTCCTTGAACACCGAATAGACGATGTCGCCGGACTGAGGGTCGACGAGGAAAATATCGTAGTAGCCGAATTTCTCCAGGAAACTGCGGATCGCGGGATGATATTTCGCGTGAATTGTGCTGTAGGCGGAGACATCGCCTGCCCGGTTCAGCATGTGCTTCTCGCCGAGCGGATTCTTGTTCGCCTGGATATAGTGATATTGCAGGGCGATGGAGTCCGGGTCCAGCTTGGCATAGATCCCGTCGACATCCGCCTTCGCGCCGTCATTCTGCTTGGCATATTCGGGTGCGAACTGGCCGGTATAATATCCCTTCAGTTCGCCTCTCATGGCTGCGAGCTGCTCGTCGGACAGATTATTTTCTTCCCTGAATGATGTCGCCGCCTCGGGAAACGCCCGCATTGCATCGATGATCATCGTGTCTTCGGAAAGCGTGAGCACCTGATCGCGAATGGTCCTGAAATAGTCCTCGATACTGTTCTTCTTGATTTCGCGCACCGCGGCGAGCTTCTGGAAGGCCTGCGTTTCAATTTCCGCACTGGCCTGCATGAGCGCCGTCGCTCCGATTGCGGCAAATGGCACAAGCCCGACCAACAGAAAGGCTGCAATGAGTTTGGACTTCATTTTCAGGTTGAACTGCATTCGCGTATCTCCGGAGTCGGACAGTCGAGTGAGGCATATTGACTCAAGACACAGGATCAGTTTGAAAGTATTGCATCATGTTTAACAATGGGTGAACCGGTGTAAGCTATGCAGCCAGTAGTTGTTTTCATGAAATCAATACGATAACGCAAAATACAACTTATAGTTAGCTAATACACGTAATGGTTGTTTGGTTGGATACCTATATTCCACTAAGATCCCGGAATTCGGGCACTTTTCCCGCCATGGGCATATCTGTTGCGGGCAACCGCTTTTCGGGGCGTTGTCGGGGATGTGGCGGCCCGGGCGAGCGGGATTGAGCAATCGTTTCCGGCGTTATATTGCGCCAGAGCGGGCCCGTCGGTGCGACTTCTGGTACAATTTTGCTGAGCCAACTCTACTGGGATTGACCGATGCCCCGTGCCGCTCTCTTCATTGTCGCCAGCCTCTCGATAGCCTCCGTGGCATTCGCCCAGGGGTCTGCGCCCGACACCGCGGACTGTCCACCCGTCGTTTCATCGGGCAGCGGCGATGTCATTGTCGGTGCAAAGCAGGCCGCGCGTGCCGGGGACCGGGTCGGCTGCGGCCAGATCACCGAAGGTTCCGGCGACGTGCTGATCAACGGCCGCCCGGCCGCGGTGATGGGGTCCGGCACGGATTGCGGCGGCGAGATTGCCGGTGGCGCGCCGGACGTGTTCATCAATGGCAAGCCGGTGGCGCGCGCGGGCGCGGGCGTGGACTGTCCCAAATAGCCTTGGGGCTCCCGAATGGACGCCGGCTACCGGGCCGCGCCGAGACGATAGAGGATACTATAAGCACTCCGTGAGCGCGTCGAACAGCGCGTCTATCTGGTCGCGTGAATTATAGACATGCGGCGCAACCCGCAGCAGCGCTTGGCTCTCCGGCAGGGGCGAAAGGGGTTCATTCGCGAAATCAGGGAATTTGACGGTGACAAGCGCCGCGCCAAGCGCTTTCTCGACCTCCGCCTTTTTGCCGGCGGGCAACAGGACGCTGGTGATTCCGGACTGCACCTCCGCCGGACCATGCAGCGTCAATCCGGCCTGCCCGGCCCGCGCCCTTGCATGGCTGGCAAGAGCCTCGATCTTTTTCGCGATTCCGGCCAGGGACGAAGCGTTCGCGGCATCGATGGCCGCTCCGAGCGCGAGACGCAGCGGCACGTAAAAGTCGAAACTTTCAAATCGCGCGGCCGTCTCGCTATCGCGGAAATTTCCCGATTCCGGCTGTCCTATGAGATGTGCCGTGTCGGGGTAGGGGACCGGGTTCAGCCGGGCCAGGGTTTCGCGCGACACATAGAGGAGGGCGGTCCCGCGGGGCCCGCGCAGCCATTTGCGCGCCGTCGCGGCAAGGATGTCGCAGCCGATCGCACGAACGTCGACCGGCATTTGCCCGAGCGCCTGGGCGGCATCGACGATATAGAAGCAGCTCCCGGCGCGCGGCAGTTTGCCGATTGCCTCTACCGGGTAGCGGCGCCCCGTCAGGCTGGAGACCATCGGAACGCAAAGGCCCGCGACATCGTCATCGAGCCTCGCACGCAGAGCGTTCAGATCGACATCGCCCTCGGGCGTGACCGGCAGCGGTTCCAGTGTCATCGCCCGCGTGTTTGCAAACCGCCGCAGCGCCGCGATGTTGGACGCCCATTCATGCGGCGCGACGAGCATTCGTTTGCCGGTGAGGGGGAGCGAACCGACCGCCATGCCCCAGCCCAGCGTTGTCGTCGTGGTGAAGGCTATCTCGTCGGGCTGCGAAGCAATGAAAGCCGCGGCCTTGCACCGTATCGAGGCGATTTCATCAGCGGCCTCCGCGGCGGCGCGGATCGCGCCCGCTGCGGCCTCGCGTTTGGTGTAGGCGAGCACCCGCTCGTGCACCGTCCTGTCCGGCAGGCCGTGGCTGGCGGCGTTCAGATAGACCGGGTCGCGGGGCGCGGCGCACATGCGGGGGACAATTGCAATCGCCGCGCTTCCGGTCAATGTTGCATGCGGGTTTTGGACAAAGCAGCGGCGCGGGGAGAATTTCATGAAGCTCGTCAGCTACTGGACGGAGGATGGCGCCGCTTACGGCGTTGTCGTGGGTGAGGATGACGAACCGGCGATCATTCCGGTCGAAGGCGCCTTCGCGGAACATCATGCCACTATCCGCGCCGTGCTTGAGCACGATGCGCTGGCGGACCTCAAGAGATGGTCCTCGGGCAGGGCGCTGAGTTTGCGCCTGTCCGAAATTCGCTACCTGCCGCCGGTGCACGACGCGGAGAAGGTCATCTGCATCGGCGTCAACTATCCCAAGCGCCATCCGGTCGAGGGCGAGATACCGCCGCCCGAGCACATCACCATGTTCGGCAAATTCACCGGCTCGCTGGTCGGCCATCTGGAGACGCTCGACTATCCCCCCGAGGGTCCGCGCGACACATTCGACTATGAGGGCGAGCTGGTTCTGGTGATCGGCAAGGGAGGGCGGCGCATCGCGAAGGAAAAGGCCTTCGATCACATCGCCGGCTACACCATCATGAATGACGGCTCGGTGCGCGGCTGGCAGAAACACTCCGTCGCCGCGGGCAAGAATTTTCACCGCTCGGGCTCCTGCGGTCCCTGGATGGTGACGGCGGACGAGATCGCCGACCCGTCCGCCATGAAACTCTCCACCCGTCTCAACGGCGAGGAGGTGCAGAGCACGACCGTGAGCGAGATGATCTTCGATATTCCGACGATGGTGAATTACGTCTCCACCCTCATCCACCTCAAGTCCGGCGACATCATCTCAACCGGTTCACCGGCGGGCTCGGGCGGCAGCCGCGTGCCGCAGCGCTTTCTGGTGCCGGGCGATGAATTGGCGATCGAGTGGTCCGGCATCGGCGTGCTGAAGAACAGGGTGGCGGAGCCTGGCTGACAAAAAGTCGTCCAGCCCCGCAGATGACCGCAGCGGGCTTGCCAGTGCGCTTGCGCTCCTCTAACCCACGCAGCATGTATGACGTCGTCCTCATCGTCGCGCCGGTGTTCGGGCTTATCGCCCTGGGCTATTGCCTGGCGCGCTTCGCTATTCTGAGCGAAGACGCGGGCAAGGGCCTGGCCGAGTTCGTGTTCAGCGTCGCGGTGCCGGCACTGCTGTTCCGGATGATGGTGACGGCGGAACCGGTGGAGGGCGCCGCGCCATTTGCGCTGTGGGTCAGCTATTTCGGCTCCGCCGGCGTGATCTGGCTCGTGGCGGCGCTGGCCACGCTTTTCATTCTGCGACGCCCCGCGCCCGACGGCGCGGCCATCGCCATGGGCTCCAGTTTCGGCAATATCGTCATGCTCGGCATCCCGCTGGCGCTCGACCGGTTCGGCGCCGACGCCGCCACGCCCATCGCCATCATCATTTCGATCAGCGCGCCGCTGCACTGGTTCGTGGCGACCCTGCATATCGAACTGGTGAGCGAGCGCGAGGGAGTGAGCTGGGGCAGGCAGATCAAACAACTGTTTGTCAGCCTGATCAGGAACCCGCTCATTCTGGGCCTTGTCGCCGGGCTGTTATGGCGCTGGACCGGGCTCGGGCTGCACCCCATCCCCGACAAGATGATTTCGCTGCTGGGCCAGATGGCGATACCCGGCTCTCTTGTCGCACTGGGGCTGGGGCTTACCGCCTTTCAGATGCGCGGCCAGCTGCCGAGCGTCATCGTCATTTGCCTGCTGTCGCTGGCGGCGTTCCCGGCGCTGGTCTGGCTGCTGGCCTTTCATGTGCTCACTCTGCCGCCGGTCTGGGCCGGTGTGGCGGTGTTGTTCTCGGCCTGTCCGCCGGGCGCCAACGCCTATCTGTTCGCCAGCCGTTACGAAGTGGCGCAGGGCTCGATTTCGGCCGCGGTGGCGCTCGGCACCGCGTTTTCGGTGATCTCCGTCACCATGATCCTGGTTCTCCTGGGCTCTCAGATGCCGTAAAGCAGGCCCATGTATGATTACACGATCATCGGCGGCGGCATATTGGGGCTGGCGACGGCCTATCGCCTGCTGCAGGAACGCCCCGGCGCGACGCTCGTCCTGCTGGAGAAGGAGAGCGGCCTCGCGCGCCATCAGACCGGGCATAATTCGGGCGTCATTCATGCCGGGGTTTATTACACGCCGGGCAGTCTCAAGGCGCGGCTGTGCAAGGAAGGCGCGGCGCGCACGATACGCTTTTGCGAGGAGCAGGGCGTTGCCTACGAGCGATGCGGCAAGCTCATCGTCGCCACCGACGCGGAGGAAGCGGCGCGCCTGAAAGGCCTTGAAGAGCGGGTCGTCGCCAACGCTCTCGACCATGAGACGGTGTCAGCGGACCGCCTGCGCGAGATCGAGCCGAATGTGGCGGGCGCGGCGGCGCTGCTCGTCCACGCCACAGGCATTGTCGACTACAGCCAGATTTGCGCCCGTTTCGCCGATGCGATCCGCGAGAGCGGCGGTGAAATCCGCACGGGCGCGGCGGTCACGGCGATCAGGGAAAGCGATACGGAGATCGCCGTCGAGAGTGGGGCCGGGGATTTTACTGCGCGCACCCTCATCGTCTGCGCGGGCCTGCAGGGCGACCGGCTGGCGCTGATGTCCGGCCTCGATATCGACTTTCGTGTGCTGCCCTTCCGGGGCGAGTACTACCGGGTGGCGCAAGCCCGCGGGCAGCTGGTCAATCATCTGATTTACCCGGTGCCCGATCCCAGCCTGCCCTTTCTCGGCGTGCACCTGACGCGCCATATCGACGGCTCCTTGAGCGTCGGGCCCAATGCGGTGCTGTCACTGGGGCGCGAGAATTATGGCGGCAATTTTCCGGTGCCCAGGGACATGGCCGACATGATGGCCTTCCCCGGCTTCTACAAGCTGATGGCGCGCTTCGCGGCGGCTGGTCTGTATGAGTTGCGCGGCTCGTTGTCGAAGCAGGTCTATCTGGAGCGCTGCCGCAAATATTGTCCCTCGCTTGCGTATGACGATCTGCAGCCGATGGAGGCCGGCATCCGGGCGCAAACGGTTTCCGCCGACGGCACGCTGGTCGACGATTTCCTGTTCCTGGAAACCGCCCGCTCGCTGCATGTCTGCAACGCGCCCTCTCCCGCCGCCACCTCGGCCCTGCCGATCGCCGACGACGTCGTCGCCCGCGCGCTGAGGAAGGCGAATTAGGGCGGGCGCGATAGCCAGTCCGGAACATCATCCATGAAATCGGACATTGTGATTATCGGAGGCGGGATCATCGGCAGCGCGGCCGCCTATTTTCTGGCCGCAAGCGGTGAGGCGGGCGGCATAACCGTGGTTGAACCCGACGCGACTTACGCCAAGGCGGCCACGCCCGCGGGTGCCGGCGGCGTCAGGCGGCTGATGTCGCTCCTTGAAAATATTCGCATGTCCCGGTTCAGCCTCGACTTCTATGCCGGTTTTGAGGCCGCCATGGCGACGGACGACAATCCGGCCGATATCCAGTTTCGCCGGCAGGGCTATCTGTTTCTGACCAATGTGCAAGGCGTGCGTGACCTCACCCGCAATTTCGAGACGCAAACCGATGAGGGTGTTGCGGCCGAGCTGCTGGACGCGGACGCGCTGCGCGCGCGCTTTCCCTCCGTGGGGACGCGGGACGTGGCTCTGGCCTGCCATTCCCCGGAAGATGGCTGGATTGACCCGCACGCGGCCCTAATGGGGTTTCGCAGGAAGGCGGCGCGCCTCGGCGTAACCTATGTGCAAGACCGCGTTGTCGGATGCGAGACCTCGCGCGCATCGCTCAAGCATGTCGCGCTGGAATCGGGGGGAACCCTGAAGGGCGATATTTTCCTCAATACCGCTGGCGCCTGGGCTGGTGAGATAGCCGCCATGACGGGAGCCGCGCTTCCGGTCGTGCCGATGTGCCGGGTCCAGCATTTCTGGCGCTGCGCCCACGCCATCGAGCCCTTGCCCCTCGTCAAGGACGACAGCGGCGCTTTCTTCCGGCCCGAAGGGGACGGGTTCGTCGGCGGACGGCCAAGCTGGGAGATCGAGCCCGGCTTTATCTGGGACATCGACAGAGGGTATTTCGCCGACTATTTCGAAGAAACCGTCTGGCAGCTTCTGGCCAACATGGTGCCGAAATTCGAGACCATCAAGTTGCAGCGCAGCTGGCCGGGCCATTATGCCCAGAACCTGTTCGACGGAAATATGATCATCGGCCGCTATTCGAAAGGCCATGACAATATTCTCACCGCCTGCGGCTTTTCCGGTCACGGGATCATGCATGCTCCCGCGGTCGGGCGCGCGCTGTGCGAGCTGGCGCTTACCGGAGAATTCCAAACCCTGGATTTGTCGCGGATGGGGTTTGCGCGCGTGCTGGACGACACGCCTTACCGGGAACTGGGGATCAAATAGCGGCGGATTTGCGCAAATTGCCCGCAAGCAGGGATCAAACGATGCATGCGCGGCGCATTGCGAATTTGGGGAATGCCTGGCGCGATTTTGCTAGCCAAGCACAGCTTGGTTCGCGCGCGCCCCGGCGAGATGCACCGCCAGCGCCGCGAACAGATCGGATGCGCCCACCGGCTTGGAGACATAGCCGTCCATGCCAGAGGCGAGATAGGTCTCGCGGTCGCCTTTCATGGCGTTGGCGGTGAGGGCGACGACTGGCGTCTTGCATACCGGTTCGGGCATCGCGCGGATGTGCTTGGTTGCCTCGATCCCGTCCATCTCCGGCATCATGATGTCCATCAGCACCAGATCGAAACGCTTTGTCCGCATGGCCTCGAGCGCCACGCGGCCGTTCGCCGCCGTCTCGTGGGTGAGGCCGAAATTGTCGAGATAGGCCTGGATCAGCATCTGGTTGACGTCGTTGTCCTCGACGATCAGAACATGGCCCGCGAGAGGCCCGATATCCGCCTCGTCGATCAGGGAGGGCGCGGCGGACTTGCTGTCCGGCGCCGCCTGTTTGAGCCGCACCGTAAACCAGAACACGCTGCCCTGGCCCTCGACGCTTTCACACCCCAAATCCCCGCCCATCAATTCGGCGAGGCGTTTGGCAATGGAAAGGCCAAGACCGGTGCCGCCATATTTTGCGCCGACCGAGCTGTCGGCCTGGGCGTAGGGTTCAAACAGCCGCGCCTTCTGCGCCTCCGACAGGCCGATGCCGGTGTCGCAAATCTCGAAACGCAGCGAGGCGTCCGTGCCGGCAGCGGCGTAGCTGGCGCGCAATTTGACCGAGCCGGATTCGGTGAATTTCAGTGCATTGTCGATCAGATTATTCAGCACCTGGCGGATCCGGACGGGATCGCCGACGAAATGAGTCGGGCAATCCTCGGCGGTTGCGACGCCGTGCTCCAGCCGCTTGGCGCCGGCGCGGTGCCCGAGCGCTTCGCCGGTCGACTTCATCAGTTCCGATAAATCGAAGCGCACATTTTCAAGCTCGAAGCGTCCCGCCGACAGTTTCGAATAATCGAGAATATCGTTGAGAATAGCGAGCAGGCCGCGGCCGGACTGGCGCAGGGTCTGTGCATAGTTGCGCTGGATATCGTCGAGGCTTGTCGTCAGCAGCAAATCCGCCATCGAAATGATGGCACCCATCGGCGTGCGGATTTCATGGCTCACCGTGGCCAGCAGGTCGGATTTTGCCTCACTGGCCCGCTCGGCCGCGGCGCGCGCGGCGCGTTCGCCCTCAAGCGCCTGCTTGAGCGTTTCGATCTGTGCGTAAAGATCGGCCGGCGCGGCGTCGCCCGTGCCGTTTTGCTGCGGTGAAATCTCGTTCATGCGGCGGGAATTATCGCCGCCGTCTTCTTAACGTTCGACTAAGACCAATCGATACGCCGGTCAGTTCTCGGCCAGAAGCGAGCGGATGTCATCGGGCGACAGCCCCTTGCGGCGCAGCGCGGCGAGACTTTTGTCGCCCTGCGACTTGGACAGCTTGCGGCCCTTGTCGTCGGTGATCAGCCGGTGGTGATGGTAGACCGGTTCGGGCAGATCGAGCAGCACCTGCAGCAATCTTTGCAAATCCGTCGCCGCGTAGAGGTCGCGCCCGCGCGTGACATGGGTGACGCCCTGAGCCGCGTCGTCCACGACAACGGCCAGGTGATAGCTGGTGGGCGCATCCTTGCGCGCAATGACCGCGTCGCCCCAGCGCGCCGGCGCGGCCTCGATGCACTGCGCATGCGAGCCGTCGTCGGCCGTCTCCGTGAAGGTGAGCGGCGCGCCGCCGGTCATCTCGCGCAGCAGCGCCAGCGCCGCCCCCATGTCCATCCGCAGCGCGAAGGCTTCGCCCGTTGCCTTGCGCGTTTCGATTTCCTTCTCGCCCAGCGCCTTGCAGAGGCCCGGATAGAGCGGCGCGCCTTCCGGGTCCAGCGGGTGGGGCGCGCCGCGCGCGGCGACGGCCTCGGCGATTTGCCGGCGCGTCGCGAAGCAGGGATAAAGCAGGCCCATCGCGCCGAGCTTTTCGATGGCTTTCCCAAAGACGCCGAAATGCTCCGACTGGCGGCGGACGGGCTGTTCCCATTCCAGCCCCAGCCAGGCCAGGTCGTCGAGAATTTGCGCTTCATATTCGCGTCGGCAGCGCCCGACGTCGATATCCTCGATGCGCAGCAGAAACCGCCCATTGGCCGCACGCGCCATGTCATGGCTGACCAGCGCCGAATGAGCATGGCCGAGATGCAGCTCGCCATTGGGGCTCGGCGCAAAACGGAAGACAGGGCGTTCGCTCATGAGGTTATATAGAAGGAGTGACCCTCCGGCCGCAGCTTAAAATATATGAGCCCTATGCGCATCATCGAAAGCCAGGACGATATCGCGGAAGGCGCGGCGGCGCTGGTCGAGGCTTGCGCGCATATGCGCGCCGTTCTGGCCGCCACCGGTGAACCGCCCTTGCGCCGCCGCGAGAACGGCTTTGCGGGCCTTGCGCGCATTATCGTCGGCCAGCAGCTTTCGGTGGCCAGCGCCGGCGCAATCTGGGGGCGGCTCGAGAAAACCGTCTCGCCGCTCGATCCGGAGACGCTGCTGCGCAAGCGTGCGACCACCTTGCGCCGTTGCGGTTTGTCGGCTGGCAAGGTTGCCACCATCACCGGCATCGCGCGGGCGCTTAGCGAGGAGGGCCTCGACCTCGCCGCGCTTGCCCGCGAGGACGACGAGGCGATCCGCGAGACCCTGACCGCGCTCAAGGGCGTCGGTCCCTGGACCGCGGATATCTACATCATGTTCTGCCTGGGACACGCCGACGCCTGGGCGCCGGGCGATCTGGCGCTGCGCTACGCGGTTGCCGACGTCACCGGGCGCGACGACCTCCCCGACTTTGCCGCGATGGACGACATCGCCGAGGTCTGGCGGCCCTGGCGCGGCGTCGCGGCCCGCGCGCTGTGGGCCTATTACGCGCTCAGGCGGGCGCAGAAGAGCGCGCAGCCGGTCTGACTTTCCCTCCTCCGCGGCACCTCTTCAGAAATCATTAATCTATCCGGCCGAACCTTTGTCAAAGCGGCATCCGGACATCCAATCAGGAGCGCATCACTCCGCTTCACGTTTCGCTGAGTGCCACTACCAAGTCAAAAAATAGCCGCCAACTATTGGTGACTTGCAAGGTCGAAAAATTCATTCCTGGGGGGGGCAGACAAGATTGGATGGTAACTTTATGCGCATCTCTGCCTTTGTGCTCAATCTCGACAGCGCGAGCGCGCGTCTCGCTCATATCTCCAGACAAGCGGATCGTATCGGGTTGGCGCTTCATCGCATCCCGGGCGTCGATGGACTCAACGTACCGGCGCAGCTGCGGCCAATGTTCTTCGACGAGGCTTCCGCGACACCTGCCAGCCCGCTGATGCCGGGCGAGATCGGCTGCTATGCGAGCCATCTGCTTGCCTATGAACAAATTCTGGAGCAGGGGCTGGATTGGGCGCTGATACTGGAAGATGACGTGCTTCTCGGCGACGACCTCATCGGCACCGTGCGCCAGACCGTGAGTCTTCTCCCCGCCAGCTGGGATATCGTCCGCCTGTCGAGCGAGCCGCGCCGGGCTGTCCTCAGTCTGGCGAGGCTGCGCTCGGGCCGGCATCTGGTGCGTTACTCGAAACTGCCCAAGCAGGGCGGGGCACAACTGGTCAGTGCTTCTGGCGCGCGCAAACTTCTCGCACAAGGCGTGCGGGTCAGGCCGGTCGATGCGGATTTGCGCCACGGCTATCTCTACGGTCTGGACACCTTTGGCGTTTACCCGCCGCCCGTCCGCCATTCGGGCCTGTTCCAGTCCTCGATCAAGCCCGGATTCGGCAGCCGGCGTGTCTTGCGGGGCGCGCGCTGGAAGGCGCCGCGATTGTACCAGCGCCTTCTGGCCGGCAAACAGGCCTTGCGCACGTTGCGGCTGCGAGGTCTGGCCGCCTGCGCGATGCGCGATATCGCGTCCTGGGCCCGGTCGAACAGCCGCCCGGTCGGTGGCCGGCCAGTCCGCCAGAGCGGCCTTGATTTGCTGGCGCATTTCCGCGCCTAGAGCAGGTTCGACGATTTCTGAATCGCCGATCATGCTCTATCTATTTGTTTTCACGCTTTCCGGGCGGAAAACCGCCCACACTTTTCCTGAAAGCGCTCTAGAGGCGATTTCGCTGAGGGTTTCTCATCCCTCCGGCGTCCCTCCTTGGGCTGCAAGCCCGTCCTGTTGACAGCCGCGCTCAACGATCGGTCCGGCGCGAAGACGGCTTCCATCAAACCGGCCCTCGCCGCCGCGAAATCTTGCCCGCTTCACAGATGTGAAACATGCCTCTAATATGGCCGCGCCAAGGGGCGGATGAGGGTGCCGCGCCCGCAGGAAAGAGAAGAGGAGCCGTATCTCGTACGGACCCGTGACCGTGACAGCCGCTGCTACATCACCCGAAGCGTGCCCGGCCCTTGTCCTGAATGCGGACTTCCGGCCGCTCAGCTACTATCCCCTGTCGCTGTGGAGCTGGCAGGAGACGGTCAAGGCGGTGTTTCTCGACCGCGTCAACATCGTCTCCGAATATGAGCGCGCGGTGCACAGCCCCTCCTTCGAGATGAAGCTGCCGAGCGTCGTTTCGCTCAAATCCTATGTCAAGCCGGCGCTCTATCCCGCCTTCACACGCTTCAACCTGTTCCTGCGCGACCGTTTCGAGTGCCAATATTGCCAAAACGGCGCCGATCTCACTTTCGACCATCTCATCCCCCGTTCGCGCGGCGGCCAGACCCGCTGGGACAATGTGGTCGCGGCCTGCGCGCCCTGTAATCTCAGGAAGGGCGGCAAGATGCCCCGCGAGGCGCGCATGTGGCCGGCGCAGAAACCCTACCGTCCGACCGTGCACCAGCTGCACAAGAATGGGCGGCTGTTTCCGCCCAACTATCTCCATGAAAGCTGGATGGACTATCTCTACTGGGATACGGAGCTGGAGCCGTAGGCCGGTATTTCCCTACACTTGAGTATGCGCCGGCTTGCCGGCGACGCCTTTATAGAGCACGCCGGCACGCAATTTCATGATCCTGGCGTGTTCAGCCAGCGCCGCCGCGTCCATGTCGGCAACCGGCGGCGTTTCATGGATGAAATTGCCGTGGCTATCCTCGCCCCGGCACAGCAGCGCGCTGTCGTCGGATGCGTTGATCTGGGCGACATCGGGCGAGATATAGCGGATCGCATAACCGATCCGGCGGTCGTTCGATCCATTCGGGTTCGAGCCGTGCACGGTGCGGATATGGTGGATGGAAATTTCACCGGGGCGCAGCGGCATGGCGACGGCCTGCGCTTCATCGACATCGACGGCGATTTCCTGGCCCCGGGTCAGCAGATTTTCCTTCGACAGCGTATCGGCATGGGGAATCTGTTCCCAGGCGTGGGTGCCGGGCACGATTTTCATGCAGCCCGATTCCAGCGTCGCCGGCGACAGCGCCACCCAGGCGGTGACGACATTGGGCTTCGACAGGCCCCAATAGGTGGAGTCCTGATGCCAGGAAACGAATGAGGTGGTCTCGGGCTCCTTCACGAACAGGGACGAGCCCCAGCACATGATATCGGGTCCAAGCGTGTCTTCGACCGCATCGAGGATGCGCGGATGCAGCACCAGCTCCGCCGCCCAGGTCTGCAGCAGGTGGATTTTCTGGCCCCTGGAGTATTCGTACCAGCCGCCATTGGCCGCCTCATAGGCCTCGAAGCGCTGGCGGTACGCGGCCGCTTCCGTTTCGCGCATGACCCTGACCGGTGCAACGAAACCGTCGCGCCGGTAACCGGCGGCCTGGCTTGCGGTAAGGATTTTCGGCATCGGCGTTACTCCTGCCCGTTATTTTCAGGCCAGGTTATCATGCCGCCATGCGGGGGTGCCCCGAAAAACACAAAAACCGCCGCCCGGGCGAACCCGGGCGGCGATCCTCTGAGAAAGAGCCTCAATACGCTACGCGAGGCTCGGGAGGACAGAGTCCTAGTAGCAGACTTTGTACTTCTTCTTGGTCCAGACCCATTTCGGGCCCCACTTCGTCCAGACTTTGACCTTGTACTTTTTAACTTTCCAGAAGCAGCTCGGACCCCAATAGGGGGAGTAGCCGTAATAACCGCCGCCGCCGAGCTGGATATTGACGTGGACGCCGGCTTTGGCTTCAGGGGCGCTGAAACTGGCCGCGCCGGTCGTGATCGCGATTGCGGTCAGGGCGGTTGCAACTGTCTTCTTCAACATAGCGTTCTCTCCTTTTACGGACCCGGAGGTCAGGTCCGGGTATTGCGTTGGGGCGTTGGGATAAAGTCCCGGTGCCGATCATGGAGAGAATTCTACCGGAACGCCGCTGAACCGGTCCTGAGCGCGATATTCATCCGCCATTCAGCAATGAAATCTGCCACCGCAAGAAGAATAATCAATGAAATCAATATGTTAATGTGAGGGTGGCTATCCCGCCTCTTTATGACACTGTGCTTTTGGGGACGATCCGACACCGGTCGCCGTCCTTTTTAAGAAAATAGAGTGCTGAATAGGGGATATTTGCTGATCCGCAGCGGCACGGTATCGGCATCGATATATAGTGCAATATAGACTATATCTATAAGGCAATGCACATCAATATAGTTGTTTTCTGTGCCTATGCAATTTTAAATATATATATTTCAACTTAAGATTGCATTTTGGCCAAGCGAGATCCCCATACTATTGATTTCGTGAAGGTTAAACTAATTGTTTACTACATTATACCACTTTTTTCCAATCCTACTGGGGTTGGAGGAACAATCGTGCATTCATTTCTGGTTCAAGCCAGCGGACCGCCGATTATTGGCGGCCTTCATTTTGAGCGGCAGCGCACAGTCAGGCATCCGTCAAACTATGTGTAATCCCTGCACAGATCACGATGCAGTCCGCCGGATGATGCGGAACGGTGTGACGCTTACCGCCGGGGCAACGGACAAAAGGAATTGAACGAATTTTCCGTTACTGAATCCAATCGGGATCGATTGTTTCGGGCGGCCGCCTGAAGCGGCCATGTGGCGATGTCTGTACGCCAGATGGAGGAGTGCGAACGGGCCGGCAGGGTATGAGTAAGGCTACCTATTCGAGAGGTGAGGGAATGTCTAAAATCGAACTCGACAGCGCTGAAATGAAGATAGAGCGTGGTGCTGAAGCCGCTGACAAAAAGCGGTTCGGTTGGCTTTTACGGATTCCAACCTTCGCGCAGACGAAGACAATGTCTATTCGCTATAAGCTCTTTTCCGCGATCGGCGTTATCGCGGCTCTCGCTATGCTTGCCTCCGGCGTTGGCATCTATTCTTTTTCTCAAATTGGGGTCAGTTTTGAGCGGCTCATAAACAAGGATTTTGCCTCTGTGGCTGACGCGTCCGCCCTTGCTGTGCAAGGCAATCAGGTAGCCGCGGCCGCTATCGAGCTCGACAAGGCCACGACCGAAGACGATCGCGCATCCGCCCATGAAGATTTGGTGGACGTCGTCAAGGAGATCGAAAAAGGTGTCTATGCCTTTTTTGAGAAATACACCGATTCCACCGAGGCATTCAGCCTGACCAGCAGTGTCGACGTTTTGAAAGCGGATTTGGACAAGCTGGATCAATCCACCAAGGCCCGTCTTGACTTACGCGGCCAGCGTGAAGAGAACATAGCCCGGCTATTCAGCAGGCATGCGGAGATTTCCAGCGCCATTGTGCCAATTGTTGACGGCGCTTATTTCGATGCATCCGTCGCTGGCGCAGACGCGGACAGCCCTGGCCGTGCCGCCGATCCGGTCAGCACAGACGAGCTAGTCAGTGTCGACAGTTCGGGCATCGCAGACAGCCCTGACAACGCCGGCAGCGCGGAAGCCATCGAAGAGGCGGGCAGTCATCTGTCGAAACTGACGGCCGCGCAAAAGGCAGATTCCCTGCTCCATCAGCTCGTTGCGCTGATAGTGCACGGTGCGCAGGCGTCGAGCGAAGAACAGATTACGGTTCTGCAGAAACGCATTGGCACCCTTGTGGTGCGGTTCGAACGTGCGATCAGTGCTGTGGGTGATGCCGGCCTTTCCTCATCGGTGTCCGTGATAACGGTATATGCCGACCCCGCTAAAGGCCTTCTCGCGAACCGGCGCAATGAGCTTGCCGCGATCTCGGAGACCTCGGAAATCGTCGATGGGATGTTCTATGTGACCGGTGAGATGAGCAGTGCGCTCGATTCGATGATTTTTAACCAGCGCGATGCCGCGGAGACAAGTGCGAAGGACGTCAATGCGACATTGACGTTCGACCGGCTGCTTATGTGGAGTGTCGCCGCTACGAGCTTGGCTTTGGTCCTGTTGATCGCCTATTTCGTCATCCATCGCGGGCTGACTTTGAGGCTTGAGCGGTTGATCGGGCATATGCAGCGGGTTGCCTCAGGCGATATCCATTATGATTTTCCCCGCTCCCAAAGCAGGGATGAGATCGGCGACATGGCGCGCGCGGTGGAGGTGTTCCGAGACAATGCACGCGAGCGCGTGCGTCTTGCCGACGCGCAAGAAGAGGAACAAAGGGTCCGTACGGCGCGTGAGCAGAAGGTTGACCAGCTTGTCTCCGATTTCCGGACTCAGGTTCGCGATCTGCTGACAACCGTATCGTCGAATATGTCCGAAATGCGCTCGACCGCTCAGGTTCTGACCAGCATCGCGGATGACGCAAGCGGCAAGGCGGGAGAAGCGACCGGCGCGACCGAAAATGCTGCGGCGAATGTCCAGGCTGTCTCTTCGGCCTCCGAGGAATTGTCCGCGTCAATCAAGGAAATCGGACGCCAGGTGGAGCAGGCGACAGAGGTGGCGACTGAGGCCACGGCGAGCGTCCAGGCGACAACGGACAAGGTCTCCAGTCTTGCCGACGCGGCCGACAAGATCGGCGACATCGTCAATATGATCCAGGGTATCGCCGAGCAGACCAATCTGCTGGCGCTGAATGCCACCATCGAGGCGGCACGGGCCGGGGAGGCCGGCAAGGGCTTTGCCGTCGTGGCGTCGGAGGTGAAGTCGCTGGCAAATCAGACCGGCAAGGCAACGGAGGAAATCTCCGGCCAGATTGCCGAGATACAAAATTCGACCGGGGACGCGGTTATCGCAATCGATTCGATTTCGGAAACGATCGAAAAGGTGAACCACTATACCCAGGCGATTGCGGCGGCGGTCGAGGAGCAGGGCGTGGCGACTGGCGAAATCAGCAGCAACGTGCATGAAGCGGCGTCCGGTGCGGAGACCACGACACAGAATATGCAGGGCCTGTGCGCGGCTGTATCGGAGACGACGCAGTCGGCGGCGCAGGTCGACCAGGTCTCGCAGTCGGTGGCCGAGCAGGCCGAGCAATTGCAGACGACCATCGACCGGTTCCTGACGGAAGTTGCGGCCGCCTGACCGCCGGTTCAAGGCGGGCCGGTGCGGTGGATGGCGGATATGTGTTGCGTAACGCCATCTCCGCCCAAAGGCGGCGGTTGAGGGGAGGCGCGATGCCCCTCAAAAACAAACCGGCCGGGCGATGTGCACCCGGCCGGCCAGAATATCGAATCTGTTTCCGGCGAACCGGCTATCTCTTCTTCCGCGATGACCAGAAGGACTTCCATTTGGCCTGGCGCGCGGCGCGCTTTTCGGCCGCCCGCTGGCACCAGCCGCCATCCTTCGCCATCGCCTTCGGGCCGCAAATGAGGCCGGCATGAACCGGAGTGGCTGACGTGGTCAGCGAAATTGCGCCCACCAGACCGAGCGCGGCAAGGGCAACCAGACTTTTCTTCATCATGACGATTCCTGCTGTTGTTTGCGTGATGGCCTCATCAGCCGCATTTGCGACTCTATCTGCTTCGCGGGGTGCGCGGAAAGAGCGAAGACGCGCGGACCGGCAAAAAATGTGTGCGCCCTTTTTCGCTGAATCAGGTCAATAAGGGCGCTCCGCACAGGGCATCAGGCGGTCTTTGCGCGTTTGTCGAGAAAGGTGCGTAGCGCTTTTTGCGGCTCGCCGCTCTCGAAGGCCGCCCGGTGGGCGACAGCGGACGCCGCCATCGCCTCGTTGAAGCCGGGCTGGAGAAACTCCCAAATGCGCCGCTTGGTGACGGCAACCGCAAGCGGCGGCTTTTGCGCAAGCGCCTGCGCCGCCTCGCGGGCGCGTTCCATCAGCGCATCGTCCGCCACAACTTCGCTCACCAGCCCCAGCCGCAGGCAGTCGGCGGCATCGGCCAGGCGCGCCGTCAGCGTCATCTCGACCGTGTGGGCGAGCCCCATGACCTCGCGCATGATCCACGGACCCGACATGCTGGCGAGGCCGAGATTGATCTCGGTCTGGCCCATGCGCGTGCTGCCGCCCGCGATGCGGATATCGGTCATGAGCGCGAGCTGAAAGCCGAGACCCGCGGCAACGCCGTTGATGGCGCCGACCACCGGCTTCTCGAAGCCGCGCACGCAGGCGTAAAGGCTCTTCATATCCTCGACCCACGCGACCGCGCCGTCGCCGTCGAAGGTGACGAGTTCCTTCACATCCTGGCCGGCGCAGAAGGCCTGGTCCCCGGCGCCGGTCAGAATGACCGCGCGCACCCTATCGTCGCCGCCGGCGCCGGCGAAGGCCTCGCGCAGGCTGGCGCGGCAATGAGTGTCGAGCGCGTTGCGCACGCCGGGCCGGTTAATGGCGATCGTCGCCACCGCGCCTTCCACCTCGAATTGAACGTCTGTCGCGGCCATAAATTCCTCCCCTTTGGCGGTGCGCGCCCGGTGCCGGCATCATAGGATAGACGGCGAGGCTGCCAAGACCCCTATGCGCGCGCTCTGGCCGGTGCTACAAGCCGCGCCCATGAGCCCCCCCGGCGAAACACCCCTGGCGCGGATCCGCAATTTTTCGATCATCGCCCATATCGACCACGGCAAGTCGACGCTGGCCGACCGCATGATCCAGCATTGCGGCGGGCTGACCAGCCGCGAGATGAAGGAGCAGGTGCTGGACTCCATGGATCTGGAGCGCGAGCGCGGCATCACCATCAAGGCGCAGACGGTCCGCCTCGACTACACCGCCAGGGACGGCGAGACCTACGAGCTCAATCTCATCGACACGCCGGGCCATGTCGATTTCGCCTATGAGGTGAACCGCAGCCTTGCCGCCTGCGAGGGCTCGCTGCTGGTGGTCGACGCAAGCCAGGGCGTGGAAGCGCAGACGCTGGCCAATGTCTATCAGGCGCTCGAGGTCGACCATGAAATTATCCCCGTGCTCAACAAGATCGACCTGCCGGCCGCGGAACCCGAACGGGTGCGCCGGCAAATCGAAGAAGTGATCGGGCTCGATGCGTCGGACGCGGTGAAGATTTCCGCCAAGACGGGCATCGGCATCGAGGATGTGCTGGACGCCATCGTCACCCGGCTGCCCGCGCCCACGGGCGACGCCGGCGCGCCGTTAAAGGCGATGCTGGTCGACAGCTGGTACGACCCCTATCTGGGCGTCGTCGTGCTGGTGCGCGTCATCGACGGCCATCTGAAGAAGGGCCAGCGGGTCCGCTTCCTGCGCGCCGGCACCGCGCATCTGGTCGACCGGGTCGGCATCTTCCGCCCCAAGCAGGAGATGATGGGGCGCCTGGGCCCCGGCGAGATCGGCTTCTTCACCGCCGCGATCAAGGAGGTGGCCGACACCCGCGTCGGCGACACCGTGACCGACGACAAGAAACCCTGCGCGCAGGCGCTGCCCGGTTTCAAGGAGGCGCAGCCGGTGGTGTTCTGCGGGCTGTTCCCGGTCGACTCGGCGGAGTTTGAGGATTTGCGCGAGGCGATGGCCCGGCTCAGGCTCAACGACGCCAGCTTCTCCTGGGAGATGGAAACCAGCGCCGCGCTCGGCTTCGGCTTCCGCTGCGGCTTTTTAGGATTGCTGCATCTGGAGATCATCCGCGAGCGGCTGGAGCGCGAATTCGACATCGAGCTGATCACCACCGCGCCGAGCGTGATCTATCAAATCCACATGAGCGACGGCGCGGTGATCGAGCTGCACAATCCGGCCGACATGCCGGACCCGGTGAAAATCGACCATATCGACGAGCCCTGGATCGAGGCGACGGTGCTGGTGCCCGACGAACATCTGGGCGCGGTGCTGAAGCTGTGCGAAGACCGGCGCGGGCGGCAGAAAAACCTCACCTATGCCGGCGCCCGCGCCATGGCCGTGTATGAGCTGCCGTTGAACGAAGTGGTGTTCGATTTCTACGACCGCCTCAAATCGGTCAGCCGGGGCTATGCGTCCTTCGACTATCACCTGATCGGCTACGAGACCGGCGACCTCGTCAAAATGGCCCTTCTGGTCAACGCCGAACCGGTCGATGCGCTCTCCATCA
>JAJFHO010000083.1 GCA_021775575.1 Hyphomicrobiales bacterium | reverse complement strand
TGGAGATGCGGCCGCAGGCTATCGTGCAGCTGAAACAGGCCTGGTTGGTGAGCAGGTTCGGCTTGCCGTCCTTGCCGGAGGGCTCCGCCATGGCTTCGGCGGAAATGTCATGGGCGCCGTCGAACTGAACGTCTCGCGAATTGCGGGTCGGCAGCGCGCCGGCCTCGTTGATGACGTTCATCAGCACCTGGGTGCCGAAGGTCGGCAGGCCCTGGCCGGTGACGGCATTGTCGGCCAGCACCTTCTTCCCCGCGTTGGTGGCGTCCAGGAAAGCCTTGAAGTCCTTGACCTTGACACCGCCGGTGCCGCGAACCGCGACCGCCTTGAGATTCTTCGAACCCATCACCGCGCCAACGCCGGAACGTCCCGCCGCGCGGTGCAGATCGTTGACGATGCAGGAGTAAAGCACCTGGTTTTCGCCGGCGATGCCGATCGCGGCGACATGCGTCATCGGGTCCTGATGCCGGGCCTTGATCCACTCATCCGTATTCCAGACCGACGTGCCCCAAACCTCGCCCGCGTCGCAGAGTTCCGCCGTACCGTCGACGACCGAGAGATAGACCGGTTTCTTGGACTTGCCCTCGAAGATGATCATGTCATAACCGGCGAATTTCAGCTCGGCGCCGAAATAGCCGCCCGAATTCGAGCAGGCGATGGCGCCGGTGAGCGGGCCCTTGGTGATGACCGAGTAACGCCCGCCGGTCGAGGCGCATGTTCCCGTAAGCGGTCCCGTGGCGAAGATCAGCTTGTTGCCGGGCGAGAGCGGGTCGACGCCGGCATCGATTTCCTCGCTCAGATATTTCGACGCCAGACCGCGCTGGCCGAGATAGTTTTGCGCCCACTCCATATTGAGCTTTTCATCGGTGCACGTGCCGCTGGAGAGATCGACCCGCAGAATTTTTCCTGTCCAACTCATCTTGTTCTCCTCCCGCTAGTGCGATGCGCGCGCGCCGGCGTCTGTCTTCGCGGCCCACTGTTTCATCTTTTCGAAGCCCGCCTGTTCGACGTCGGCATAAACGATGGCGTCGGTCGGGCAGGCCGCGGCGCAGGCCGGGTCGCCGCCGCATTCGTCGCATTTAATCACCTTGCCGGTGGAGGCGTTGTAATTCACCGTGCCGAAGGGGCAGGCGATCGTGCAAACCTTGCAGCCGACGCAGGTGGCGTCATGCACCACCTTGACGCCATTCGCGTCGGTGGTGATGGCGTTGACCGGGCAGGCCTGCTGGCACCAGGCCTCGGCGCACTGAGTGCAGGTGTATGGCACGAAGCGTGCGTTCTGGTGGAAATCAAACACGCGGATACGCGACTTGGAAGGATTGAATTCGCCCTCTTTGACGTAGGAACAGGCGAGTTCGCACTGTTTGCATCCAGTGCATTTTTCCGGATCGATAACCAACGCTTTCAACATTTGTTTCCCTCCTCACCCGCATGGCCGACACGGATATTTAGACATGTTCTGGCCTGACTTTAGCAGGATTAAGGCCGACACGAAACGGGAAGCTAAGTCACGGAGCGGTGAGGGCTGCGGCGCTGGTGCGTTACCGGCCGCCAAACGGGCCGGGCCGCTCCTTGTTGCGGTGGATGATCCGGCCCCTGCCCAGGTTGGTTATAGGCCCCTGTCTCTACCGCAACCCGTCCGCCCGCAAGCATGCGTGCGGATGCGACGCTTCTTCACAGGTCCCGCGATTCAGGCAATGAATTCTTGATCATTCCCGGTTTACCTTGGGAGATGCCCGGGCTTGCGGTGTGCACCGCCGATCTCTATATAGCGGCCATACCGGTGCGCGGCGATTTTGGATAGGGCGCACCCTCGGACGACCGGATAGACGATTTTGCGTGGAGTTCCGCGCCCGACGACCTTTCCCGCCTTCTGAGAGACATAACGCCGATCGCGCTCAATGCGATCCTCAGCGTTCTGGTTCGATCCAAGACACACTGACGGGAAAGGAAAATCCCCATGCCCATCAACGGCACAGTAAAATTCTACAACCGCACGCGCGGCTTCGGTTTCATTCAGCCCGAGGACGGCTCCAAGGACGTGTTTGTCCATGCCACCGCGCTGGAGCAGGCGGGCATCGAGTCGATTGACGAAGGCGACAAGGTTACCTTCGAAATCGAGGACGACGCCAAGGGGCGCGGCAAACAGGCGACAAATCTCGCTCTCGACTCCTAGAGCCTGAGCGAAAGGTTTCGAACGCGCCGCCGGTAAAAGCTAGCGGCGCGTTCTGGTTTTTTGACCCGATTGCGCGTATGACCTTGTCTGGGTCCTGGCGCGGTTGCGTCCGCCGAGGCCAACTTGCGCGATAACGGAGAGATGGAGAATGCCGAAGGAAGAGCTTATGGAATATGAGGGCACCGTCACAGACGTGCTGCCCGACGCGCGATTTCGCGTGAAACTGGAAAATGATCACGAAATCATTGCCTACACTGCGGGACGCATGAAGAAGCACCGCATCCGCACGCTCGTGGGCGACCGGGTCACGGTCGAGATGACGCCCTATGACCTCGACAAGGGCCGGATTGTCTACCGGCACAAAGACGAGCACGCGCCGGCGAACCGGGCTCAGGCGAGACGCAATTTTCGCCGCCGCTAAAGCCGTGCCTCAGCCCTGCGCTCCTGAACCGGCGTTGTGGCCGATGATCGCCTTGACCTCCAGGAAATCCTCCAATCCGTAGCGGCCCCATTCGCGGCCGTTGCCCGACTGCTTGTAGCCGCCGAAGGGCGCATGCCTGTCCGGCGGCGCATTGTTCACGACGATGCGTCCCGCGCGCAGGCGCCGCGCAACGCGGCAGGCGCGTTCATGGTCGCTGGAAGCGACATTGCCGGCGAGGCCATAGACGGTATCGTTGGCGATGGCGATCGCGTCTTCTTCATCCTCATAGCCGATGATCGAGAGCACGGGCCCGAAGATTTCCTCCCGCGCGATGGTCATGTCATTCGTCACCCGCGCGAAGACGGTGGGCCGCACATAATAGCCGCGGTTCAACCCGTCGGGTTTGCCAACGCCGCCGGCGACGAGATCGGCGCCTTCGTCGATGCCGACCTGGATGAGATTCTGGATTTTCTCCCACTGGGCCTGGGAGACGGCCGGCCCCATTTGCGTATTATCCGAAGCGGGGTCGCCGACCCGGAAAGCGCCGGCGGCGGCGCCCGCGAAGCGGGCGGCTTCGTCCATCCTGTCATGCGGCACCAGCATTCGCGTCGGAGCGACGCAGGTCTGCCCGGTATTGCCGAAGCAGCCGATCGCTCCGGCGGCGACGGCCCGTTCCCACTCGACATCGTCCAGCAGGATGTTGGCGGACTTGCCGCCGAGCTCCTGGGCGACGCGCTTGACCGTCGGTGCGGCCTTTATCGCCACGTCCACCCCGGCCCCGGTCGAGCCGGTAAAGGAGACCATGTCGATATCGCGATGGGCTGCAAGGACAGCGCCGACGCCGGGTCCATCGCCGTTGATCAGATTAAACACGCCAGCCGGGACGCCCGCTTCATGCAGGATCTCCGCAAACAGAAGCCCTGAAAGCGGAGCCATCTCTGAGGGCTTGAGGATCATCGTGCAGCCGGCGGCCAGCGCCGGGACGACCTTGCAGCTGATCTGGTTGATCGGCCAGTTCCATGGCGTGATCATGCCGCAGACGCCGATCGGCTCTTTGACGACTTGCGTGCTTCCCAGCGTTTCCTCGAATTCGAAATCCTTCAGCACCTCCATCATGGTCATGAGGTGGCCGAGGCCGGCGGGAGCGTGCGCCTTCCTGGCGAGCGAAATCGGTGCTCCCATTTCCTTCGAAATGGTCTCGGCCATTTCGCCCATGCGCCGCTTGTAAACAGCCGCGATTTGCTCAAGCAGATCGAGCCGCTCGTTGCGGCTGGTCTGCGCAAAGGCGTCGAAAGCGCCGCGCGCCGCGGCCACCGCCATGTCGACATCCTCCGCGGTGCCGAGCGCGATTGCCGCAACCGCTTCCTCGGTCGCCGGATTGATGACCTCGAGGCGTTCCCGCTTGCCGGGATCGGTCCATTCGCCGCCGATATAAAATTTAAGCTGGTTGGTCATCGCAAATCCCTGCATATTCCTGTGGTGTTCGGGGACGCACCATCGTCCTCGTCCCGCCTATTTGCAACCCCAGAATTCGCACCGCGGGGGGCGCGGCATCGCGTCACCTCATGTAAGCGTTTCAGGTTTCTTATATCAGGGGACCATATAGACTTGGCGCATTGAGGGGCGGTATGAATGCTGGAATGTTTCAAGCCGATGCGCCAACATGAAAACAAGCTCAGCCACAATAGGAAATCTTGATATGAGTGGGAATGCCGAAGTCATCAAAGACCTGCAGACAGCCCTGTCGATGGAGCTTTCCGCCGTGAACCAGTATCTGCTTCATGCGCTCGTCACCGAGGATTGGGGGCTCGACAAACTGGCCGCGAAAATGCGTGAGGAAATGCAGGAGGAGCTTGGCCATGTGGAGGAATATGCGCGGCGCATCGTCTTCCTGAAAGGCAACCCCGATCTCACGCCGGCAAAAACGCCGCACCGCGCGCAGGGCCTTGTGGACATGTTCGAAGTGGATCTGCACGATGAGCAGGAAGCGGTCAGATTCTATACGAAAGCGGCCCGGACCGCCGACGAGGCCGGCGATATCGGGACGCGCGATCTATTCGAGCGAACGGCCATGGATGAGGAAGGCCATATGGCCTGGCTGGATCTGCAGATCTCGCTTCTGAAGAAAATGGGCGAGCCGGCCTATATGGCCATGCAGATCGGAAGTACCGGCGGCGAATAAGACGCCGCAATAGAGGCGTCGGGCGTGTCAGGCGGCGTGCTCGACCCGGACGCCGCCGCCCTGCAGCAGCATCTCCTTGTTGAGCAGTTTCACGCAGGCATAGACCGCCTTGATCGACGGAGCCTGCTTTCCCACCATCTTGCCCATTTCCAGGATGGAACCAATGAGCGCCTCTGTTTCCAGCGAGCGTCCGGCTTCAACATCCTGCAGCATGGACGTCTTATGCGCGCCGACGCTTTCCGCGCCGGCAATGCGCTTCTCGATGGTGTGGCGGAAGGTGACGCCTAACGCCTCGGCGATATCCTGCGCTTCCCGCATCATGTCGGCGGCGAGCTGGCGGGTCTCGGCGAACTGGCAGATGCTGACCAGCGTCGCATGGGTCAGCGCCGAGATCGGGTTGAAGGAAAGATTGCCCCAGGCCTTGAGCCAGATCTCGGAGCGGATGTCGTCGAGAATGCGCGAGCGGAAGCCGGCGTCCTCGAGCAAGGCGAGCAGTTTGCTGGCGCGCTCCGACTCCGAGCCGTCGAGTTCTCCGATCGGGAAGCGGTCGCCTTCCACATGCTGGATCACCCCTGGCGCCGTTACGGCCGCGCCCGGGTAGACGACGCAGCCGATAATCCGGTCGGTGTCGATATGTTTGGTCAGGATGCCGGTGGGATCGAGCGAATCCAGCCGCTTGCCGTCATGCTCGCCCCCCTGCTTGTGAAAATACCACCAGGGCAGGCCGTTCTGCACTGTCATGATAATGGTGTCCGGGCGCATCATGGCCTCCGACTCCCTGGCGATCTGCTCGAGAAAATGCGCCTTTACCGCGAGGATGACGAGATCCTGCGGTCCGGCGGCGGCGGCGCTGTCCACCGCCTTGACCTGAGCGATATGCTCGCCGCCATCCTCCCAGATCAATTTGAGGCCGTTTTTCGCGATTGCCTCAAGATGCGCGCCCTTGTCGATGATCGTGACATCATTGCCCGCGAGCGCTAGCTTCGCGCCCATCAATCCGCCGATCGCGCCAGCGCCGACGACACAGATCTTCATAGCCAACTCCTTTGTATTCTCGGCTGCTCTGGCCGGTCTTTTCAGGCCAACCGGTCCGGCATCGGGCGGACAGGCCCCGATCGCCAGGCGCCATGACCGCTATTGTACGAATGTGTTTGCCAGTGTTCCAATGCCCTCGATTGTGATCTCTATGCTGTTCTCCGGTTCCTTCATCGAGCCAACGCCGACCGATGTGCCGCAGGCGATGATGTCGCCGGGCATGAGCGTCATGTCATGGGACAGGAGGCTCGTCAGTCTGTGCGGCGGGAAGGTCATGTCACTGACCGGGTAATTCTGCCGCTCGTCGCCGTTGAGGACGGTTTTTATCGACAGCGACATAGGGTCGACATCTGTCGCGATGACGGGGCCGAAGACGCCGAAAGTGTCGTAGCTCTTCGACCGGGTCCATTGCGCGAAGGTTGGATCCTTGGAAATAATCTTGCCGGCGGTAACGTCGTTGATGCAGGTGTAGCCGAAAATATAGTCGGCGATGTCGGCTTCCGCGACTTCGCAGCAGCGTTTGCCGATGACGATGCCGATTTCGCCTTCATAGACGACCGGACCGTCATAGGATTTCGGCCTGCGGATTGTCTCGCCTGGCCCCAGATACGAATTGGGCGCCTTCAGGAAGAAAAGCGGTTCCTCTGGAATCTGGCCTTCCATCTTGGCGGTCATGGCGCGGAAATTATTCCAAAGGCAGACCATTTTAGATGGATCACAAGGGGTCAGCAGCGTGACGTCCGCAAGCGCCGCCGTTTCGCCGGTCGGCGCGTGCGAGGAAAAAATGTTGCCAGCAAAAACCGATATCAAACCGTCTTCGAGCGTGCCGGTTTTGCTCTCGCCATTCTGCTCGAAGCGAAGCCAATGTGCCATCTGCCTATTCCGCCGGATTACCCTATCCGGACAGGATCATAGCAGCTTGCTCGGGGATTGACTGCGTCTGTGGCGTGACTTTGTCCCCGAATCGCGAATAACAGACTTTCCGGCCCGCACGTGAATTCTCCGCCAGCTTTCGCCGCGCGCCGCGTCCGTTACCGGTGGCGCGGGGGGAATCAGCAGGTTTCACCGGTCTTTTCGACCGTCAGGCTGCGGCGCGGGCGCAAATAAAAATTGTCCGTCATTGTAATTCCGCCAGTCAGGTACTCACCCACGGGAGGTGTGTATGCATAGGTGACCTCCGCGATGATGATGCTGGAGAAGGCCTGCGTCAGACCATCCGGCACCGTATAGGCTGCGCCCTTCGCATAAGCCGATCCATTGTGGGCAGCGCTCCAGCAGACAGTGGTGTCGTTGTTTGCGTCCGCGACGACGCTGGTCAAGACGATGGAGATCGGATCGGCGGTATAAGGCAGCATTATCGACGTCGAGACTTCGAAAATGTCGAGCAGGTCGGCGTCGTTCACTTCCTCCGACTGCGCAACGAGGTCGGCGGCCGCGCTGGCGACGGAGGTGACCCGGCGGTCAATGGTGAGCGCGTGGGAAAATTCCACCGCGCCGATATACATGGTGATCATGATCGGCAGGATCATCGCGAATTCAACAGCGCTGACCCCGCGCTCGTCCCGGCGCCAGGCCCGGAAGCCGCGTGCATATGATTTACGCATGATGTTGTGCACAGACTGTGACATGGCCGCTTTTCCTAATTGTCGAAGGGTTCGTTACGGAAAGTGGTCGCCGCGGCAACAAGCCGGCTGCCGTTCGCCATGTTGCCAAGGCCGACGCCCGGGAAATTGGCGATCAGATTCCACTCATAGAAAACGCGCACGATTACGACGTCACCGCCGTTGCCCATGGCGAATGGATAGCTCTCCTTGAGCGCGCCATTCTCCAGCGGGTCATCGAGACTAATGCCGTCGAAGTCGTCGAAACGCTGGACTTCGACCTTTATGCCTTCGGCGCAGTCAAACAGCGCGTAGACATTGTCGCAGACCGCGTCTTTGAATTGTTCCGCGCCCATACCGGCTTCCTGCGCCTGTCCGGTGCGGATAAGCCGGCCGGCCTGATCGATCGCATTCTCCAGCGTGAAGCTCCCGAAGAAAACCATCGACACTTCAATCAGGGCAAAAAGAAGCGCAAAGAACGGCGTGGCAACGATGCCGAATTCGATCGCCGAGGTGCCGGACTGGTCTTTTCGGAACGGTTTCAAAAACCCGCCGCGGCGGAGGCGCACCTGTTTTGTCGAAGAAACTAACATACTCATGTCAAACGCTCCCGATACTGCTTTGCGCAGCGATATTTCTCGCCACAGATTAAAAAGCAGGACGATTAACGTTCGATTGAGATTTGAAAGAACTGATCAGACGGTAAACAGAAGATTTATTAAAATTTGAATCAGATTTAGGGCAAATTTAAGCCTAAGGCTTGGCCAAATTGTTAATTTGCTCATGGCAGTCTCGTTCGCAGATGTATAGAAGCCCGCGCTGCTTGCCGAAACAACCGCAGCCTGCGCGATGTCAATGCAGAGAACGAGCCATGCGGACGCTATTGTCTTCTTTCTTTAAACGGTTCCATCGCAATTCCAGCGGCGCGACCATGATTGTTTTCGGCATTACGCTGGTCCCGGTTCTGTTCGGGATTGGGATGGCGATAGATTATGGCAGGGCCCTCACCGCCAAGTCGAGGCTCAGTTCCGCCATCGACGCCGCGGCGCTCGCCGCCGCGTCATGGCCGGACTTGACGGACGCGCAACTCAAAGCCAAGGCGATAGAGTATTTTAACGCCAACTACCCGCCGCAGGCGGATGGCCTGGTTGATCCTATTGTTGTCGCCAAGAGTGAAAAGACTATCACTGTCTCGGCCGATGCCCATATCGAGACGAGCTTCCTGAGGATCGCGGGAATCAATGAGCTCGACGTCAGCGCTTTCACGGAAGTCTCGTTGAACGAGAAAAAGATCGAGCTGGTGATGGTGCTCGACAATACCGGGTCGATGGGCTGGTCGAACAAGATCAACGCCCTGAAAGACGCCGCCGGAACGCTGGTCGATATTTTGAAGTCCGGCAGCGGCGCCTCGGCTAACAATGAAGAGGTCAAGATCGGCCTGGTTCCCTTTGCCGCGGCCGTCAATATCGGTGCCGACAAGCTCGGAACCGGCTGGATCGACGAGGCGGCGCAGTCAAGTCTCGCCGGAGAAGACTTCCAGCCTGGCGTCAATGTCCTGGACCTCTACAACCAGATCAACAACCGGAGCTGGGGTGGCTGCGTGCGGGCACGGCCCGAACCCTTCGACACAAATGACGACCCGCCCGCGGGCAACGCGGATACGCGCTGGGTCCCGTATTTTGCGCCCGATGAGCCGGATTTCTGGAGCTACGCAAACCGTTATGCGTCCGACAATGGCTACCAGGGCAGTCAGTATGATTATGACGCCCGCCAGCGCTACACCGGCAAATATGCCGGTCTGGCGATCCCGGGCTGGGCATCCGACGGTCCCAACTTCAACTGCACCATACCAACGCTCACGCCGATGACGCAGATCAAGGGCGAGATTGTTTCGGGTGTTAACGCAATGATAGCTTCGGGAAGCACTGTGATACCGGCGGGCCTTTCCTGGGGCTTCCGGGTGATCTCGCCGAGTGAGCCCTTCACCGAGGGCGCAGCTTATGACGACAGTGACGTGATCAAGGCGATCATTCTGCTGACCGATGGCCGCAACGATGTGGGTGGCGGGCTCGGCACCCACAACAACTCCTACTATAACGCTTATGGATATGCGCAGACCGGGCATCTGGGAGCCGCGAGCGGCTGGCAGGCGGAATCGATCCTCGACGACAAGACTGCCACCTTGTGCACAAATATCAAAGCGGAAGGCATTCGCCTTTATACGATTACTTTCCAGCTGTCTGATGGCCCGATCAAGGACCTCATGCGAGGGTGCGCGACCGAGACCGCCATGTATTACGACTCGCCGTCCAACGAGCAGCTTCAGGCGGTATTCGAGGATATTGCCAAGGGGTTGAACGACCTCAGGATCAGCAAATAGCCTGGCCGGTCCGGCGAAAACGACAAACTGAAATGCGCAAAGGGCGGCCCTGGGCCGCCCTTTGCAATTGAACAGGTGGCCGCTCTACTGGACGCCCTGGCCTTCGCCGTCCAGGGCCGATTGGGCGATACCGAACTTGCTGCGAATTTCTTTCGACAGGGCTTCGAAATGGCCTTCGGCATCGCCGGGAATGAGAGCCGTTTCGCATCGCGGCGTACAGTTATATGAGGAACGCCCCTTTCCCTTGTGGACGCGAACCTGCCGTGTCGGATCAGTTTGCACGTAAACCTTCTCTTCCAAGATCTGCCGCCCCTTCCCGTCGAGAACGATCATATTGGTCATCCCGAAGGACTTTCCCGTCACGACCAGGAGCTGGCCGTTCTGAACGGCGACGTCGGCGATCGAGGGATTACCGATAATGACTTCAGTTGCCGGGCGGTCAAGACGAACCAAGAGTGCTTCGTCGACAGGGACGATAATGTCCTTCGCCAGCGCGCTTGTACTCCAGCCGGTGAACAGCAGGCTTGCGCTCACAATTACAAGAAATGCGAATATCATGCGTGTTCGCGTCGCGACGATCGAACTCATTGGCGAATCCTTTCCAGCGTTTCTGCCGGTATTAGGCGCTGGAATAGTGAATGAAGTGCAAACGGGCGGCCTGTTTCGGTACGGATACAGATTCGATGCCTGGCATTGAGCACGGGCACCGGCCGCTATTCGCGGAATCTTAATCTGGCAGAAGTAAAAAAACGGAGTTTCAATGGGAGGGCATGTTGACGCCGTTTGTCAAAATAAACGCCGCCATATTGGCAGCCATGGCTCTCGTCGGTTTGGTCTGGGGATATTCCGCCGGCTTCGTTATCGAACAGCCGATGAGGGTTTGGTCCACATTGATATTGGCGCTGGTCTTTGCGGTGCCAGGGCTGATTTACACCTACCTGCGCCCGGACCCGATCGTGTCTGTTCCCCTTTTGAACATCACATTGATTGTGCTGTATTTCCTGATTGGCAGCATGATGAGCTACATCGTGGTCACGCTGAATTTTCCATTGGTGGACAGCTATCTGGCGGTGATCGATCAGAGCATCGGCTTCGACTGGCTGGCCGTACTCGCGTTTTTCAACCAGCGGCCGACACTCGATAAATATATGAACTGGGCTTACAACATACCGTTTGTCGTAACGGTATGCAGCGTGCTGCTACTCACATTCACAAAACGACTTCAGCAGATCGAGGAGTTTACGGTCTGCTTGTTCCTGACCGGTCTGGCGACCTTGGTGTTGTCGGGACTGTTGCCGGCAGCCGGCGCGTTTCCGTATTTCCTGCCGTCCGATGCCGAGCATGGTCAGCTGAACGTGATCAGCAGCTATAGCCATCTGGAACAATTTCTGGGATTGCGCGACGGCAGTTTTCGCACGCTTCTGTCAGATGAGCCACGCGGATTGGCCACATTTCCATCCTTCCACACGATTTACTCGTTGATCCTAATCTACGCAATGCGGAACACCGGATTCTTGTTCTGGATCTCGGTCGTGATAAATGTTTCGACGATCGCCAGCACGCCAATATTCGGAGGGCATCATTTCATAGATTTGATCGGTGGCTTGGCGGTGACGGCTGCAGTTATTTTCGTCGTGCGGGTTCTCTATTCCCGGCTTTACGATGAAAGCCAGGCGCCAATGTCGGCCAAGCCGGTGACGGGTCCTGTCGTGGGTCAAAACCGGGGTTCGTCGCATCAGGTGCAGC
>JAJFHO010000082.1 GCA_021775575.1 Hyphomicrobiales bacterium | reverse complement strand
CGTTAAACGGCAGTTTCGTTCCGGTTTCGGTTTGCCGGTCGAGGAAGGAATTGGCTTGGGCGGTGGTCTATGGCGGCGTGTGGGCTCCAGCCGTTGCCTTTGGATGCGATGCGCGGTTTTCACGCAGCCCGGCTCGGTGATGGTGGGGAGCGCATAAGCTATAGTTTGCCTCGGTAGGGAACACAGGCGCTATGCGTCAAAGAGGATTGCTCGCGGGTGGGAGCGAGAGGGAGCAATGTCACATACGCAAGCTGGAGAGTGGCGAAACGCGACACTGCCGGTATTCGACGAGAAGAAGCAGCAAGTGCGGGCGGCGGTCGAGGCGTTTCTCAGTCAAGCCTTTGCAAGATATCCCGAGACCGAGGTTTGCCAGGCGGCGAAATATGCCGTGCTTGGAGGCGGGCATCGTTGGCGGTCTATCGTGGCCGTGGCCGCTGGCGAGATTTTTCGCGAGGACGCACTGGAAATCGTTTTGCCAGGGGCCTGCGGTGGCGAGCTTGCGCATGCCGCATCGTTGGTGCTCGACGACCTGCCGTCGATGGACGGTGCGGACATAAGGCGCGGGAAGGCCTGCGCGCATCACGTCTTCCCGGATTGGGCGGTCGACATGACGCCGGTATTCCTGGTTACCATGGCCTACGAGGTCAGTCTCGCCAATCCCAAGGTGTCTGAAGAACGGCGCCTGCGAGCCGCTATCGTATTGAGTCGGGCTGGACTGCAGATGATTACCGGTCAGGTCAAGGATATCCGGCAGGACCATTCCTCCGACCCATGGCTGCGACTGGTTGATCTTTATATGTTGAAGAGTGGAGCCCTCTACGCCGCTTCGGGCAAAGGGGGCGCAATCCTTTGCGGCGCGGAAGACTCTCAAGCCAACAAAATTTCCGAAGCCTGTATGAACCTTGGCCTGTCCTACCAATTCATGGATGACATAGCGGATGTGACTGCCGAAGTGGACGAAGTGGGCAAGCGATCGGGCATGGATGCAAACAAATTCACTGCTGTGGATCTGCTTGGCGTAGACGGTGCGCACCGCAAGAGCCAGGAATTTCAGGAAAAGGGGCTTGCCATTCTGGAAGGCTTCGGCTCCAAGGCCGATTGGCTGCGCAACCTGATTTGCGAGGCGAGTTGGAAGCAATATTGATGCGCCACGAGCCATCTGCTCCGTCGCCCCGCGGGCTTGAAAAACAGCTTGCGAGATGCGATTGCGAAAGCCGGACTCCAACAATTCAAGGGCGCCGCTCAGCGCTGCGAAGACTGGATCCCTGATCGCGCGACGGACTGGGTTGGCTGCTATACATGCCGTTCGGGCCGTCGGTTGTCCGGGATGACAGGTTTGGAGACGGCCGGCGATGAGTTGAAAGAGCTTAAGGTTTGACGAGAACGGGAAATCGCCCGCGAGGGTTGCTACGAATGAAACTCTACGTCACACCCAAATCCCCTTATGCGCGGATGGCGCGTCTCATGGTTATCGAGAAGGGATTGGCCGCACGGGTCGAAATTGTCCGGGCGCAAACGCGCACGCCGGAAAGCCCTTACTTCAAGATCAATCCGTCGGGCCGTGTCCCCTATCTGGTCCGGGACGATGGAGTCGGCATGGAAGAGTCCGTGTTGATCTGCGCCTATCTGGATCATCTGGAGGGAAATCCGCAATTCGATCCACCGGCGGACAATGCGAACTGGGAATACAGACGCCTGGAGGCGCTGGCGCGCAGCTTTATGGACGGGCTTGCTGTTTGGGGCCGCCAGTTGGTCGGGCCTGAAAACGAACGCTCTGCGACAATCATCGCCCATGAGCAGGCGCGCGGCGCGCGCATGGCCGACCTTTGGGAGAGGGAGGTTCGCAGCCCGCTGCTTTCAGGCGCGCTGAATATGGTGCAAATCACGCTTGTTTGCGCATTGCAGATGGAGAAACGCATTCCGGAACTCGACTGGCGGACGGGGCACCCGAATTTGTGCGCCCGGGAAGCCGAATTGGCCAAGCGGCCGTCGCTCATTCAGACAGATCCCGCCGAACCGGTTTGATTTTTTTAGAAACTCTTTGAGCCGGCGCTACGTCTCGCCAAACACCCTCTCGAAAATCACATCCACATTCTTGGTGTGGTAGCCAAGGTCGAACTTGTCGCGGATATCGTCTTCCGAAAGCGCCGCCCGCACATCTTCGTCAGCGAGCAGTTCTTCAAGAAAATCAGCGCCTGATTCCTTTTCCTCCCCTGTCGCGCCTTCGGCGCTCCCCGCCTTTTGCTCCCATACCTTCATGGCGTTTCTCTGCACCAGGGAATAGGCGTCCTCGCGGCTGACCCCGGCCTGGGTCAGCGCCAGCAGGACGCGCTGCGAGTGGACGAGGCCGCCCAGCCTGTCGAGATTTTCCTTCATGCGTTCGGGATAGACGATCAGCTTGCCGATGACGCCGGTGAGCCGCGCCAGGGCGAAATCGAGATGGGCGGCGGCATCGGGCGCGATGCCGCGTTCCACGGAGGAATGCGAAATATCGCGTTCATGCCATAGCGCGACATTTTCCAGCGCCGGCGTGACCGCGGAGCGCACCAGCCGCGCCAGCCCGGTGAGATTTTCCGTCAATACCGGATTGCGCTTGTGCGGCATCGATGAGGAACCCTTTTGCCCGGCGGAGAAATATTCCTCTACTTCCAGCACCTCGGTGCGCTGCAAATGGCGGATTTCCGTCGCCAGCCGTTCAACCGACGAGGCGATCACGGCGAGAGTTGCGAAAAACATGGCGTGGCGGTCGCGCGGGATCACCTGCGTGGAGACCGGTTCGACCTCCAGTCCCATCTTTTCCGCGACATGGGCCTCGACTTTCGGGTCGACCGTCGCGAAGGTGCCGACGGGGCCGGAAATGGCGCAGGTGGCGATTTCCTTGCGGGCGGCCAGCAGGCGTTCTTTCGCGCGGGAGAATTCGGCGTAGCCTTGCGCCATTTTCAGCCCGAACGTCGTCGGTTCCGCGTGAATGGCGTGGCTGCGGCCGATGCAGATCGTGTCCTTATGCTCGATTGCGCGTTTCTTCAGCGCCGCGAGCAGGGCGTCCAAATCGGCAAGAAGAATGTCGGACGCGCGCGCAAGCTGCACGCTGAAGCAGGTGTCGAGGACGTCCGACGATGTCAGCCCCTGATGCACGAAGCGCGCTTCCTCGCCGACATGTTCCGCGAGGCTGGTCAGGAAGGCGATGACATCATGCTTGACCTCGGCCTCGATTTCATCGATCCGGGCGACATCGAAACCGCCCTTTTCCCAGACCGCCTTAGCCGCGTCTTTCGGCACGATGCCGAGATCGGCCATCGCGTCGCAGGCGTGGGCCTCGATCTCGAACCAGATTCGGAACTTGCTTTCCGGCTCCCAGATGCCGGCCATCTCGGGCCTTGTATAACGTGGGATCATGGGTGGGGGCTGCCTTTTGAGATTAGTCGATTTGTAGTGAGCGGTTGCGGACAGGCGTGGTCTAACAGAGACAGAGAGCCCGCTCAATCGGCCAGCACAGCTTTTCCGCGCATCGGCCGCAATGGCAAATCAGTAAATCTTTTTGGGTCCGACAAGCGCAAGTATGACGCCGGCCGCGACGAGCAGGCCGGCAATGGCGAAAATGGACTCGCCGAGAAGCGAGATCGCGAATGTGTAGAAAGCGCCGAGCGAAGCGAAATAGAGGCCCGACGGGCTGAAGTCGACGGAGCCCGGGTTGGCTATCAGGCCGTGGCCGAATTCGAAAAGCCCGCCGAGCGCGGCGAAAATCACCATATAGATGAGCAGGCCGTAGATCAGCCGGATGGGCAGGGAACGGTGCGCGGCGAATTTCTGCATCCACCAGGCAAGCAACCCGGCCGAGGCGCCGGCGATCGCGACGATCCTGAGCGTCGTGCGCTCCCTGTCGTTGACAATGCCGCCGGATGTCGCGAAGTCGGTATAGAGCACCGCGAACACGCAAAGCCCCATAACCGCGGCAAACAGGACGGCAAGAATGAACCCTACCGTTGTGTAAAAACCGGACTCTTCCATCAATCGGCCCCCTGCGGCGTCCCCGTACTCCTGCGCCGGCGAGCACATAAGCATGTCCGCGGGGCCCGGCGCAATCCTGGAGCCTCGCTGCGAACCGTTATTTCGCTGCGTGAGTGACGGCGATAAAACGCCGGTCAGGGCCTTCGAAGCCGAAGCTGAAGACGCTGATGAGTATTGCAAAGACGCGCGCGCCTTGCTCCGGTTCATGCATGATGACGTCGGAGATAGCGTAATTGAGCGGGCAGCCGCGGCTGTCGGGAATACCGGTATCGGCGTGCAGCTGACGCGCCGGCTTTTCGTGCGGGACAACGCTCAACCGGAACCCCCGGGTCCTGTTGCCGGTCAGATCGGCGCAGCGGGCGGTCTTGAAGCCTGTCTCGGCGAGCGTGAAAACCCAGGGCTCGCGGAGCGAGGGGATGGCGAAACGCGCATTGACGCTAACTTTATGGGGGTCGGCGCTGAGTTCGCTTGGCGGATTGCTCGCCAGAAGCGTGCCGGGTGCGGAAATCACGAGCTGCCGGAGCAGATTTCCGGCCTTGTTCATCGCGTCGCGCCGGGCCCATTTCAGCTCCGCCCTTTCATCCTTGAGAAGGACCCTGAAAGGGGACCCCTTGACCCAGCTGTCATGCCTCGTGTCGATCACGAAAATTTCGGCATAGGGAAAGCCGGAGCCGTCCTGAACGCCGAACTGTTCGAAGGCGAAATAGCGCCCGTCCGGCGAAAATCCCAGAATTTGCCGTTCGGCAAAGTCGCCGGCGTGCGCCGGGGCACAGAGACAGCCAAGAGACAGCAAGGCCGCACGGGCGAGCGCAAGGGGACGCCAACCGGTCAAAAACAGTATTTTCCGCAACGCCGGCCTCTCTTTCATTGCGCGAATTTATCCCTGTAGGCCGGAGGCCCCTTGGGCTTGGTCGTGAAGCTTCGCGCCTCATAAACCGCGCGGGCAACGGCGCGCGCGAGAACATTTGCCGCGAGGCTTCCCAGTTCGGCCAGTTCCCCAAAGGGCTCGGGCGGGCGCTTTGCGCCGGTGGATACGGCAAAAACGATGTCGCCATCAAGCGGCGTATGCGCCGGGTAAATAGCGCGGGAGAGGCCGGTCTGCGCCATGATTGCCAGACGCTTCAGCATCGGCCGGTCGAGCGCGGCGTCGGTGGCGATGGCGGCGAGTGTCGTGTTTTCACCCGGACCGCTCTTGAACTGCGGCGCCAGCACTTGGGCGGGGACGCGCGCCGGTGAACCGTGGCCGCCATATTCATCGCCGGCTTCAAAAGGCGCCGCCCAGAAATGACGCGTGTCGCCGATCGTGACCGAGCCTACGGCGTTGACCACGGCGAGAGCGCCGATTGTTATGCCGTTGTTGGTTCGCTGCGAGGCGCTGCCGAGCCCGCCCTTCAGGCCGCAGGTCGTGGCGCCATAACCGGCGCCCTCGCTCCCGAGTGTGAAATTTGCAGAAGCGTTTTCGCAAGCTGTGTAGGCAAGATCCTGATAAGGCGGGCGTTTTCCCCATTCTTTGTTTCCGCCATTGAGCAAGTCGAACAGGATTGCCTGCGGTACGATCGGTACGCTGACATTGCCGATGGAAAAGCCGATGCCGCGCTCGCGCAGAAAGCTCTGCGCGCCGGTCGCGGCATCGAGGCCGAAAGCCGATCCGCCCGAGAAGACGAGGGCGTGGATCGCGTCGACCGTGCCCTCATATTCCAGCGCATGGGTATCGCGCGTGCCCGTACCGCCGCCGCGTATGTCGATCGCCGCCGTCATCGGCTGCTCACCGAGCAGGACCGTAACGCCGGAACGCAGTGCCTCGTCATGGGCGCTGCCGACGGTGAGGCCGGGGACATCGGTGATCAGGTTGCGGTTAGCGGGCGCGGCCAGGACCGGACCTCCTATTGATCTCGGACAAAGAACAAGGCCGCGAACAATGCCATGATAAAGCTGCTGAGGTCCATATTTGCCAAACTTCAGGTGGTTGCACCGGCCAGCGAGAAGGCGAGACCAATGGAATTCTCCGAACTGGAAACTGAACTCAATCTACTGCTGACGCAGATGGAGAATCTGCCGGAAGACCGGCACGAATTCTATCTTCAATTGCGCGAAAAGCTGAACGAGATAAGGGCTTTCGGCATGCCCGTTCCGCACGATCTCCTCCGTCTTGAAACGGAACTGGAAGAGGAATTTGCGAAAGAGTTGAAGGACGAGGGAAACGCATAGTCCCGGGCTCGGACCGCGGCAAGGAAAAGCCCGCCGGTGAGGCGGGCTTTTCGATTCTCGTGGCAGGCGTTTCCCGATCAGTTGATCTGCGAATACTTCCCGCCGCTCCATTTGAAGAAGGCGTAGGGCGGAAGGTTCGGATCGCCCTTGCTGTCGAATTTGAACTTGCCGATCACGGTGTTGAATTCGAGCGCGTTGAGCGCCGCCTGCACCTTCTTGGGATCCTTGCTGCCGGCCTTTTCCATGGCCTGCTGCCAGGCCTGGATCGCGGCGTAGGAATAGAGCACATAGCCTTCCGGCTCGATGCCCTTGTCGCGGAAGCGCTTGACGAGCTTGGCCGCCGCCGGGTTGGCGCGCGGATCGGGCGAGAAGGTCATCAGCGTGCCTTCGCCGGCCGGACCGGTGATCTTCCAGTAATCTTCCGTCACCAGCGCGTCGCCGGAAACCAGCACCGTGGACATGCCCTGGTCGCGCATCTGCCGCACAATCAGGCCGGCTTCGGGATGATAGCCGCCGTAATAAAGGACATCGACCTTGGCCCGCTTCAGCTTGGAGACGAGGGCGGTATAATCTTTTTCGCCCGGCGTCACGGTCTCATACATGACCTCCTTTTTGCCGGCCGCGTTCATTGCCTTCCTTGTCTCGTCGGCGAGGCCTTTCGAGTAGGCTTGCTTGTCGTGGATGATGGCGATGCGCTTGCTGCCGAAATTGGCGGCAAGGTAGGCGCCCGCGACGCTGCCCTGCTGGTCGTCACGCCCGCAGACACGGTAAACATTCGGACCGGCGCGCTCATCGGTGAGCTTTGGATTGGTGGAGGCCGGCGAAATCTGGATCATGCCCTCTTCGGCATAAACCGCCGAAGCCGGAATTGATGAGCCGGAACAGAAATGACCGGCAACAAAGATCACATTGTCGCCTGCCAGCTTGTTGGCGACCGCGACGGCCTGTTTCGGGTCGCAGGCATCATCGGCGGTGGTCAGCTTCAGCTTTTCGCCAAGAACGCCGCCGGCCGCGTTGATATCGGCAACGGCAAGTTCGGCTCCCGCCTTCATCTGTTCGCCGAAGCTTGCATAGCCGCCGGTGAGCGGACCGACAACGGCGATGTTCATGTCCGCGCGCGCCAGGCCTGTAAAGGCGACACTCATGGCAAGCGCGACGACGCTTAACAGAAATTTACGCATGGCTCCTCATTCCTCTCTAACGGTTTTCGACGCCCGATACCGCAATATTGCCAGCTTGCCCGCGGGCGGGCCAATCAGTCTACGCATAAACAAGGCGTCAGCAGGGACCTCAACTGCCGTTCGTCTTTCTTTTTTTCCAGCTGAAGGGCCCCGTGCGCGAATAAAGCCAGCGATATTGGGTTGTCATCTGCACCGTGCGCGTCAGCCGGTAGGCGATGCTGGCGCTCACAACCAATAGGCTCGTGTCGATCAGATAATAGTGGATCGAGAATAAATCGCCCTTGTAGACGTCGAGCGGCTTGTCGAGAAAAAGCCCCCAATGCAGGAACCGGTCGGCGCAGCCGAGCAGCACCATATAGAAAATGACCTGCCAATAGGGTCTCCATTGGCGGGCCAGGGCACGGCCTGTCGCAGCCGCGGCGGCGCCGGCGATCACAACCGTCAGAAAGAAGAAGGTCCAGAAAGACGTCTCCCAAATGATGCCCATTGCCGTGTCGGCGCCTAGTGGCGTCCGCCCTCCAGATAAGCCGCGCGCACCTCGTCCTTAGCCAGCAATTCCTTGCCGGTCCCCGTCATGGTGATCGCACCGTTGACCATCACATAGCCGCGATGGGCGATCGAAAGCGCGTGATAGGCATTTTGTTCGACCAGAAAGACGGTCAGCCCTTCCTGGCGGTTTAGCTTGCCAATCACCGAGAATATCTGTTTCACGATCAGTGGCGCGAGCCCGAGCGAAGGCTCGTCCAGCAACAGGAGTTTCGGCCGTCCCATGAGCGCGCGGGCGATGGCGAGCATCTGCTGCTCGCCGCCCGACAAGGTGCCGCCGCGCTGGGTTGCGCGGTCCTTGAGCACCGGGAACAGGGCATAGACCCGTTCGAGGTCGTCGCCGAAATGATCGCCCGGCGCCAGTTCCGCGCCCATCTGCAGGTTTTCCAGAACGCTCATGCGCGGAAAGATCCGCCGTCCTTCCGGCGCCTGGGCAATGCCGAGGCGCATGATCTCGTGGGTCGCCAGCCCGGTAATCTCCCGGCGGCCGAAACGGATCACGCCGTCGCGCGCCCGCGGCGTTCCGCAGATCGTCATCATCAGTGTCGATTTCCCAGCGCCATTGGCGCCGATGAGGGTGACGATTTCGCCGCTCGCAACCTCGATATCGACGCCCCTGAGCGCCTGGATATTGCCGTAGAAGGCGGTGACGCCAGCGACGGAGAGCAGGACATCATCTGCCGCCATCACGCGACTTCCTCATCCTCGACGCCGAGATAGGCGGCGATCACATGGGGGTCGTTGCGCACGAAATCGGGCGTGCCGTCGGAAATCTTCTTGCCATAGTCGAGCACGACGATGTGGTCGGAGATTTCCATCACAACGCCCATATCGTGCTCGATCAGCAGGATCGCGATCCGTTCCTCGTCGCGAATCGCCAGCAGCAGATTGTTGAGGTCGTCCGACTCGCGCGCGTTCAGTCCGGCGGCCGGCTCATCGAGGCACAGCAGGCCGGGGCGCATGCACATGGCGCGGGCGATTTCCAGCCTGCGCTGCGCGCCGTAGGGCAAATCCGCCGCCGGGTCGTCGGCCCTGCCGGTAAGGCCGATCTTGTCGAGCCAGTATTTGGCGGTTTCGATAGCGCCATGCTCGGCGCGGCGATATCCGGCAAGGCCGATGAGGCCGCCGAATGTGAAGCCCGATGCCAGCATCAGTTTATTATGCTGCGCGACGAGGAGATTCTCGAGCACCGTCATGCCGCCGAACAAACGGATATTCTGGAAGGTCCGGGCCACGCCGGCGCGCCGGGCGATGGTGTGATCGTCCATGCGCTCAAGCAGGAATTTCGAGCCGTCGCCGCTGGCCAGCGTGATCATGCCTTCGGTCGGCTTGTAGAAGCCGGTAATACAATTGAACACCGTCGTCTTGCCCGCGCCGTTGGGGCCGATGAGGGCGGTTATGTCGGTGCGCCCGGCGGTAAAGAACAGGCTGTCGACGGCGACAAGCCCGCCGAAACGCATCGTCAGATGCTCGACCCGCAGAACCGGGTCTTGTTCCCATGCCGGAGACGCACTCATCCCTTGCCCTCCTGCACGAGCGCCCCGGATACCGCTTTTCGCTCTTTCAGGAAGGCGGATGGCTCGCGCGTTGCAATAAGGCCGCGCGGCCGCCAGACCATGATCGCAACCATGCCGAGGCCGAACATCAGCATCCGGTATTCTTCCAGTTCCCTGAACAGTTCGAATCCGCCGATCATCACGACGGCTGCAATGACGACGCCGATCTGGCTGCCCATACCGCCGAGCACGACGATGGCCAGAATGATGGCCGACTCGATAAAGGTGAAGGATTCAGGCGAAATAAACCCCTGCCGCGTGGCGAAAAAGCTGCCCGCGAAGCCGCCGAACATGGCGCCGATGGCGAACGCGGTCAGCTTGGTGTTACGGGTGTTGATGCCGAGCGAGCGGCAGGCGATCTCATCTTCGCGCAACGCTTCCCAGGCCCGGCCGACCGGGAGCCGGCGCAACCTGTGGGTTACGAAGTTGGTGATCAGCGCCAGCATCAGAATGATGTAATAAAGATAGATGATCCGGTTCATCGGTGAATATTGGATGCCGAAATATTCGTGAAAGGACGGCTCGCCCTGCCGGGTGAGTTGAAGGCCGAAAAAGCTGGGGCGGGGGATGCGGGAAACACCGTCGGGGCCGTTGGTCAGCGAGTACCAGTTGATCAGCACGATGCGGATCATCTCGCCGAAGGCGAGCGTCACGATGGCCAGATAGTCGCCCCTCAGCCGCAGCACGGGAAACCCTAAAATGACGCCCCATAACCCCGCCAGCAGCCCGGCGAGCGGCAGCGCGATCCAAAAAGATACGCCGAAATGGGTGGAAATCAGCGCGTAGGAATAGGCGCCGACCGCATAGAAAGCGACATAGCCCAGATCCAGCAGTCCAGCGAGGCCGACGACGATATTCAGCCCCCAGCCCAGCATGATGTAAGTCAGCACCATGATCGACACGTCCAGAATGTAGCGGTCGGTCCAGGGGAGGAAGGGGAGCGCGCAGGCAAATATGACCAAGGCCAGGCCAACCCACTGTTCCAGCGATATCCAAAGTGTCCTCAACCGGCTGGCAAAGTCAGCGGCGTGTCTGGATTGGGCACGCCAGTCGCCGGCATAGCGCAGTGAAATGAGCGCGCCGCAAAAACCATATCCGGCGATCAGAAACAGCGCCCGCGACTTCACGTCGGGCAGCAGCTGGGCAACCGGTATCGCTGCGATGAATGGAAGCGCCGCCGACAGGCCGATTCTAATCCAGCGCGTACCCGGATCGCGCGGCCACCAATACAGCAAATGCAAGGCGATGCGGCCGGCGACGACGCTTGCCGCGGCGCTCGCCAGCAGCCATGGCCGCGGGCCCAGCAACAGCGCGCCCGGCGCGTCGAGCGTGCGGATGCCCAGCAGAAACAGAAACAGGCCGAGCGCCAGAACGCCTGTCAGCGCGGCGTCCTTGACCACGGCGGCAACTTGGCCGGAGGCGTGGCGCGCGGTGGTGCTGGGGGGCTGGACGGGTAGCGCCAATTATCAGACCTTCTCCACCTCGGGTTTTCCAAGCAGTCCGGATGGCATGAATATCAGCACCAGCGCCAGCATTGAAAAAGCGGCGACATCCTTGTATTCGATCGAAAAATAGGCCGACCAGAAGACTTCGATCAGGCCGATAATCATGCCGCCGAGCATGGCGCCGGGGAGCGACCCGATGCCGCCGAGGACGGCTGCCGTGAACGCCTTGATACCGACCACGAAGCCGATATAGAAATCGATCACGCCGTAATAGACCAGGAACATGACGCCGGCGACGGCGGCGAGCGCGGCGCCGATGACGAAGGTCAGCGAGATCGTGCGGTCGACATTGACGCCGGTCAACGCCGCCATGGTCCGGTCCTGTTCGCAGGCGCGCTGTGCGCGGCCA
>JAJFHO010000081.1 GCA_021775575.1 Hyphomicrobiales bacterium | reverse complement strand
GACGCTGGATTTCACCGGTGATGGCCTGATCAACTTTGAAGTGACAGAAGCAGTATCGGGCACAGTGACGGATAAGGACGGCAAAGTTTTGCTGGATCGAGTATCGAATAGCGGTCTTATTAAGGCTGATGGCGGTCAGGTACGCATGACAGCGAAGGATGCTGGTGACGTGATTCGCCATGTTGTGAACATGACGGGAGTGATCGAAGCCAATACCGTTGTCGAGAAAGAAGGCAGAATATTTTTATCGGGTGGGGAAAAAGGAGTTGTCAGTGTAACAGGTGAGCTTACAGCATCTGGAGATGATGCGGGAGAGCAGGGCGGTACGGTTAATGTTCTCGGCGAGTTTGTAGGCTTGTTCGATAACGCCAAAGTAGATGTGTCCGGCGATACCGGTGGCGGCACGGCTCTTATAGGTGGCGACTTTCAAGGTAAGAATCCTGATATCCAGAACGCTTACAGAACTTTTGTCGGTGAAGATGTTGAAATCAACGCCAGTGCAATCTCATCAGGCGATGGCGGTAAAGTCATTGTCTGGGCCGATGATGTGACACGGTTTTCAGGCACTGCATTAGCAAAGGCAGGCAGTTCCGCGGGTGATGGCGGCTTCATAGAAATTTCCGGTAAGAACAGTTTGGTTTATCGAGGCGGGGCCGATGCCTCATCCATTTATGGCGCGGCGGGTACGGTATTATTTGATCCGAAGAATATCATTATTGACAATACGGGTGGTACCTCCGGATTTCCAACAAATGGAAATGTGACGATTGCTTTTAGCGATAACTCGGGAAATACGAGTACTTTTACTGCTTTAGAAATCACTACCATTACAGATACCGGTAGCTCTGTCATCCTGCAAGCCAGTAATGATATCACTATCAACGCAAACATCATCACCAATGAAGGGGGATCAGGGGGTGACATTACCCTTACTGCGGGACGAAGTGTTCTCATCAACGCCAACATCACAACAGATAGTGGGAACCTCACTATTGTAGCCAACGAAACGTTGGCAAATGGAGTTGTTAACGGAGACCGCGAATCGGGTGCGGCGAAGATCACCTTTGCTGCAGGTGCAACGGTGAATGGTGACTCTGGGAGCGTGACAATCACCCTCCGTGCTGACGACACGTTTAAAACCAACGCGGCGAGTGGAGATATCACCCTGGGAGCCATTAATATCTCTGGTGCTCTTACCGTTATCAACAACGGCAGTACCAACGGTAGCGATATTCTGCAAAACGGGGCACTGGCTATAACTTTATCTGGCACTTCAGCCTTCACCACCACTGGTGACGGGGCCATCACCCTGACCAATGCATCCAATAATTTCGATGGTAATGTTACTCTGACGTCTGGCACGGGAGCGGTTCAACTCACCGACTCAACCCTCACAAAAATAGCGGCATCGACTCTCGGTGGCGCTTTAACCGTTACTTCCGACGCCGGGGTTTCGATTTTGGGGAATCTGACCACTGCAGGAACTACGACCTTTGTTACCGATGCGGATAGTAATGGGACAGGTGACTTCAACGTCTCCGCCAGCGTTGCGGTGAGCACCACCAACAATGCGCTGACCATCACCGCCAATGATGTCATCATTGGGACTGGTTCTACCGTCAGTGCGGGAACAAATAATGCGACAATCCTGGTATCGGATTCTGCCAATATTGCTTTGGGTGATGACGCGGTAGGCGGACTGAAAGTGGATGACCAGGAGCTGGGCAGGATCACCGCAAATAACCTCACCTTTGGTAATTCAAGCACAACAGGGGCCATCACCGCTGATGGTGTCGACCTGACGGGCGATAGCATTACAACTTTAAATTTAGTTACCGGCTCGGGTAATGTGCAAGTTGAAGGCAGTGGGATGGATACCAGCAGTACCAACTTGACCATCACTAGCGCCAGCGGCAATATCAGTCAGTCGGCTATCCTTTCAGTGGGCGGCACATCAATATTCACAGTGGCGGGCGCTGGAACAATAACCTTGACCGAAGGCACCAACGATTTCACGGGTGCGGTTAGCTTGGTATCAGGCTCAGGTTTAGTCCAGTTGACCGATACCAATCTCCTGAATTTAGGCACTTCGACACTGGGAGGTGGATTTACTATAAACGCCGACAATGGTATTACCATTGTCGGCACCTTTACCTCCAACAGCTCAAGCGGTACTTTAGATGCGGACTTTGACAATGGCTTCTCTGGAGATTTTGATATCACTTCTTCAGGCTCGATAAATGTTGCAGCAGCAGGGAGTATCAATATTATCGCCATCGATTTGGATATTGCTTCCGGTGGAACGATCACAATGGGGACAGGTCAGCTTTCTCTTACAAACTCCATTCCCAGTAGCAGTATGGGGTTCGGTAACACTACTTGTGGTGGCACTTGTAGCATGACGATAAGTGGAACGGAGTTTCAGGCGATCACAGCAACGGATTTAAACTTTACATCCACCGGGGACATGTTCATAGATAGTCTCACTGCGACCAACACTGCCAATTCCACAGGTAGGGTTCAGTTCAACGCAACTGGTGGTGGAGACATCACGGTAAGCGGGTCCACGCTGACTTTCACTCAAGCTGGGAACGGGGCATTGGGAATTGACCTTAACGCGTTTGGAACTTTGAACCTCAATACGGGAGTGACGGTCACTACTGGTAGCCTTATTCTAAGAGGGGATACAAAAGTCTCGATTGCATCCGGTCTTACCTTTAGTGCTGGAGATAGCATAGATCTGCAACAATCTGGATCGTTCGGTGATATCGAGGCGGCAGGCTCAGTAACGTTTAACGCTGGCAATGGAATTACGGTGGATAAGGATTTCATTTCCTTATCCACCGGAACCATCACTTTTAATGCGGACAGCGATGGCAATGGTGTTGGAAAATTTACTGTTACCAGCGGAAAGAATATTAATTCCAACAACAATACGTTGTCTATCACGAGTCAAGATTTAGAGTTGAACGGGACAACTTCCCTCAACGCGGGTAGTGGTGTTTTAAATTTAAATTTTACTACCGGAATCTTGATTGAAGAGGAATCTGGCAACACTACTTTCGTTGCTTCGAGTTTGAATGTCAATGTGGCGGGTGACCTTATAATCCAGGGAATAACATCTTCGGAAATCAGCGGTGTAACCGGCCTAATCACTCTCACTTCCACCGGTAATATTACCTTTCAAACTACGGCATTGAATGTAAGTAATGCGCTGACGATAAACGCGGATGGAGACATCAATGTGAAGGTGGATGTGACCAGTGGTGGAACTTTTACCGCTGTGGCAGATAATGATAAAAATGATGCGGGTGATTTTACTCTGGATTCGGGAGCGACGATAACCTCCACTACCGGCGATATTAAAATTACTGCTGTAAACAATTTCATTAATGGGGAATTAGTTGCACCTCAGGGCACAATTACGGTCACTTCAACATTCGTGGATGAATTTGTTAATCCACTTGACCCTAGAGCTACCCCCTTTGATCCACCAAGT
>JAJFHO010000009.1 GCA_021775575.1 Hyphomicrobiales bacterium | reverse complement strand
GGAAGTGCTGGCGCGCCAGCAACGTTGTCGGCACGACGACGGCGACCTGCTTGCCCGCCATGACCGTGACCAGCGCCGATCTCAGGGCGATTTCGGTCTTGCCGAAGCCGACATCGCCGCAGATCAGCCTGTCCATCGGTTTTCCCGCCGCAAGGTCGTCGAGGACCGCGGCGATGCTCGCCTGCTGGTCTTCGGTCTCCTCATAGGGAAAGCGCGCGCAGAATTCCTGATAAACCCCTTCAGGCGGAGTGAATGCGGGAGCCTTCTTCAGTTCGCGCGCCGCGGCCACCTCGATCAGCTTGCCGGCGATCTCCTGAATGCGCTTCTTCAGACGGGCCTTGCGCGACTGCCATGCGGCCCCACCCAAACGGTCGAGCTGCGCGGTGGCTTCATCGGAACCGTAACGGCTCAACAGTTCGATATTCTCCACCGGCAGGTAGAGCCGGTCGCCGCCATGATAAGCCAGCTCAAGGCAATCATGCGGTGCCCCGGCCGCCTCGATAGTTTTCAGTCCCTCAAATCGGGCAATGCCATGGTCGGAATGCACGACGAGATCGCTCACCGAAAGACTGGCGGCCTCGGCAATGACGTCGCTGGCGGCGCGGGATTTCGACCGCCGGATCAAGCGGTCGCCAAGAATGTCCTGCTCGCCGATAACGGCCAGATCCGGCGTGACAAAACCCGATTCGAGACCGAGAACGGCAAACCCGGTCAGACCGGGGTCCAATTGCTCGAACTCTGAGAAATCGTCGACCGGCTGCGTCGCGGCAAGGCCATGCTCGCCGAGCAGGCCTCGCAGCCGCTCCCGCGCGCCGTTGCTCCAGCATGCGACGATGACGCGCTTACCCTTGTCCCCGAGCGCGCCGATATGGCCGATCACCGCGTCAAAGACATTGACGTCTTCCTGCGCGCGGTCGGCGGCGAAGCTGCGTCCGCCCCGCCCGCGCAGCGATGCGGTGGCGATTTGCCCGGAGTCATCTGGAGCCTCGAAAGGCGAAAAAGACAGGATCCGCCGCGCCGAAAGAGCCGCCTCCCAGTCTTCGGGCGTAACGAAAGCCGCGTCTTTCGGAACCGGTTTATACGGCGGCGCACCGAAGCTCTTCTGCTCCAGCGCTCCTTCACGCGCCTCGTAATGATCATCGATTTGCTCGCGGCGGCGCGCGCGGGCGTCTTCAGCCAAATGATCGAAGCTGATGGCCGCGCCAGGCACATAATCGAACAGCGTCTCAAGGTGCTCGTGGAACAGCGGCAGCCAGTGCTCCATACCGGGAAACCGGTTGCCGGCCGAAATCGCCTCATAGAGCGGATCGGCCGATGTCACCGGCCCGAACAGTTCGACATAACGCTGGCGGAAGCGGCGGATTGCTTCTTCGCCGAAAGGCACCTCGCTCACCGGCAGCAGAACAAACTCCTTCAACATACGGCTGGTGCGCTGGGTTTCGGGATCGAATACGCGGATCGATTCGAGTGTCTCGCCGAAATAGTCGAGACGGACCGGCCGCCGCCGCCCTGGTGGAAACAGGTCCACGATACCGCCACGCACTGCATAATCGCCCGGCTCCATGACATTGCCGCTGCGCATGAAGCCTGACGCTTCGAGGCGTGCCACAAGCGCGTCGAGCGGCGGCGCCGTCCCGGCGGCAAACCGCATGACGGACTCGCGCAGAAATGCGCGCGGCGGCACCCGCTGCAATGCCGCATTAAGGGTCGTCAAGACGACAACGGGCCGGCCCTTGCGCTGATGCTCGTTGACGGCAAGGCGCGCCAGCGCCGCAACGCGGCGGCTGGCAATTTCGGGGTTGGGCGAAACACGGTCATAAGGAACGCAATCCCAGGCGGGCAGGCAAACAATCCGCACCTCGGGTGCGAAAAACCGGAGTGCCGCTTCCAGTGCCGCCAGTCGCTTGTCGTCGCGGGCTATATGGATGATAGCGGCAGGCCGCCCGCGTTGTTCTTCGGCGAGCGCGAACGCGATGCGTCCGAGCGCAAGGCCATCGAGCCCTTCCGGCGCCGAACCGACCAGAACGGGACCGTTGGCCGCAAGAATATCCTTGACTGGAGTATTGGAACTCATCTCGGTCCGTTCTGCACCTGTCTCTAACGTCACTGGCCAATCCGGTGGAACTGCCGAAGACGTTCCACCAAAAGCGCGGCGCCCGTTTCCGGGTCTGGAGCAGCGCCATAAACGATCCATTGTTCGATGTCCGGGTCGGGCAGCGCCAGAAACCGCTCGAACGCTGTCAGTTCCTCATCATTCATGGCCATTACTTCGGCTTGCGCGAACCGACCCAGGATCCAGTCCATCTCCTTGGTTCCCCGGTGGGTGGCGCGGAATATGGCGCGCCGCCTCCGGGCTTCCAGCCTGTCAACGCTTGCCGTCATCGGTGATTGTTCTCTTGACGCCTTTGAATTTCCGCCATTAGGGTCCGGCCCCTGACACGTGAAGGGCATATAACCTTACAGGCGCGCCCTGTCAGCCGTGGAAACGGGACCAATGCAAAGAATTCCGCCCTTTCGCGGCCCAGACCTGCGATTTTGAACGCTGATGCGGCCACATCTGCTCACGCCCCTGTTTGCTTCCGTCAACTCCCTCGACGGAATCGGGCCGCGGCTGCAGACGCTTCTGAAACGGCTATTCCCGCCCATCGAAGGCGACGGCGAGCCGAAAATCGCCGACCTCCTGTTCCATTTCCCGGCCGGCCTTGTCGACCGGCGCGCCCGGCCGAAAATCGCCGAAGCGCTGGCCGGGCAGCTTGCCACGCTCGATGTCAGTGTGGTCAGCCACACGCCGCCGCCACGCGGCCAGCGGCGCGTGCCCTACCGGGTGCGCTGCGAGGACGATAGCGGCGAACTCGATCTCATATTCTTCCACGCCGACAAGAAATTTCTGGAGCGCCAGCTTCCCGCCGGGCAGCGGCGGATCGTCTCGGGCCGGCTCGATCTATATGACGGTTATCTGCAAATGCCGCATCCCGACTATATCGTTGCACCGGACAAGCTGGACGAGTTGCCGCTGCTTGAGCCGGTCTATCCGCTGACCGCCGGGCTGTCGGGCAAAGTCCTGCGCCGCGCCATTGCCCAGTCGCTGGACCGGCTTCCGGAATTCCCCGAATGGCAGGATCCGGCCTGGCTGAGGAAGCAGGGTTGGCCTGAATTCGCGGCCGCGCTGCGCGCCATCCACGCACCGGAAAATGACAACGACCTTATGCATGGGGCCAGCCCTCGCCAGCGCGTCGCCTATGACGAGTTGCTGGCCAACCAGCTCGCGCTGGCGCTGGTCCGCCGCCGGCTCCACAAGGCGCAGGGACGTGCAATCAGGGCGACGGGAGCGCTGACCGGGAAAATCCTCGCCGCGCTGCCCTACGATCTCACCGCATCCCAGAACCAGGTTCTGCAAGAAATCGGGAGCGAAATGGAGTCCCCGCACCGGATGCTGCGGCTGTTGCAGGGCGACGTCGGAAGCGGCAAAACCATCGTTGCATTGCTGGTCATGGCCCGGGCGATCGAGGCGGGCTGTCAGGCGGCGCTGATGGCGCCGACGGAAGTGCTTGCCCGCCAGCATCTCGCAACGCTGCGCGGGATTGGCGAACAAGCCGGCTTCTCGACCGCTCTGCTCACAGGACGGGAGAAGGGCAAGGAACGCGCGCAAATACTGGAACGTCTGGAGGCCGGCGATATCGATATTCTGATTGGCACTCACGCGCTGTTTCAGGCCGGCGTCGACTTCAAGGATCTCGCCATTGCGGTGATCGACGAGCAACATCGCTTCGGCGTCCACCAGCGCCTTGCCCTGCAGGCCAAGGGCGGCGCTGGAGGGATTGATGTGCTGGTCATGACGGCGACGCCGATCCCGCGCACATTGCTGCTCACGCATTATGGAGACATGGAAGTCTCCCGGCTGCTCGAAAAACCGGCTGGCCGCAAGCCGGTCGCTACCCGGGCCATGCCCATCGAGCGCATCAGCGAGGTCGTGTCGCGGCTGCAAGACGCGGTGGCCAAGGGCGCACAGGCCTATTGGGTATGCCCTTTGGTCGAGGAATCCGACAAGATCGATGTCGCGGCGGCCGAGGACCGCCATGCCGCGCTCCAGAAGATATTCGGCGAGCGCACCGCGCTCGTACACGGACGGATGAAGGGGCATGAGAAAGACGCGGTGATGGCCGATTTCGCCTCCGGCGCCGTCTCAATTCTGGTGGCGACGACGGTCATTGAGGTCGGTGTGGACGTGCCTAACGCAACGATTATGGTGATCGAGCATTCCGAGCGCTTTGGCCTGTCGCAGCTTCACCAGCTGCGCGGCCGTGTCGGACGGGGGAGCGGCCAGTCGGCCTGCATTCTCCTGTACCAGTCGCCGCTCGGCGAAACCGCGAAGAAACGGCTGACGGTCATGCGGGAAACCGAGGACGGCTTTGTCATCGCGGAGGAAGACCTGAGACTACGCGGAGGCGGCGAAGTGCTGGGCACCCGCCAGAGCGGAATGCCCGAATTCAAGGTCGCGATCCTGCCCGATGACGAAGCCCTGCTCGCCGCCGCCCGCGACGATACCAAGCTTGTCCTGAATTCCGACCCGGAACTGAACTCAGTGCGCGGTGAGGCGTTGCGGCTGCTGCTTTACCTGTTCGAACGCGACGGAGCCATTCGCCTGCTCAAGGCGGGCTGACAGAGGCAACGCAGGCAACGGGCGCCTTCTACCGGGCCGGTTCAGTCTCGCGGACGCGTGTTTTTGACGCTGGCTTCACGCCCCTGGCGAGCTTCTTGAGTTTTGCCTGATGCTCCGGCACGACAAGACCGGCGGAAATAACAAGTTTGGCCGCCTCTTCCACCGACATATCGAGAATCAGCACATCCTTTTCCGGCACGAACAACAGGTACCCGGACGTCGGGTTCGGCGTCGTCGGCAGAAAAACGCTGAGCAGTCCGTGGCCCCGCAATATCTTGTCGTCTATCTCGCCCTTTGTCTGCGTCGAAATAAAGACAATGGCATAAAGACCCTTACGCGGATATTCGATAATTCCGACCTTCTGGAAAGAATTGTTCGACTGTGAAAGGACGGTCTCGAATATCTGCTTGAGAGCGCCATACACATTGCGCACGACGGGCATCCGGTCGAGCATCATTTCGCCGTAACTGACCAATGTCCGTCCGAACAGATTCGCAGTCAGCGCGCCAATGAACATCAAAATACTGATCGAAACGATCAGTCCGACGCCGGGAACCGTGAAAGGCAGATAAGTCTCGGGAAGATATCGTTCGGGTAGCCACGGTTTGACCCAGGTATCAACAAGGCTGACGAACCACCACAATACATAGATCGTGATGCCGAGCGGCCCGACGATGATCAGCCCGGTCAGAAAATAATTGCGAAGCCTGGTGCCGACCCGGATCGGCCCGCGGTCAGGCGCCGCAGCCAGGCGATGCAGAGCGTCCGCGCCATCGTCATCGGGCGGTGCCGGCCGCTGTTCCTGATCTGGAGTTTTGCGTCTCGCCATCTGTTTGCGCTCTGATCGGGATGCCGCACGGTCCCGGTTTACAATCCCAACCTCTACCCTAGCAGATTCTTGGCCGCGATTGCCGCCGTCATTTATCGGGGTCCAGGTGATAAGCGCACGAAATGCGCTGGTGACGATCTACCGTGCAACAAGAAAACAATCAACGCCGCTGCTCTTGAACCGGCTGCAAAGTTGCGCCGATTCCTTCTTGTCCGCGAACGGTCCGATCTGGATACGATAGAAAGTTCCGAGCGAGCCGACATCGGTTTTTTCAATGAGAGGCTGACGTTGCCCCAAAAGACCGCGATGTTTGGCGGCAAGACGTTTCCATGTCGATTGCGCTTCATCTTCACTGCGCACCGCGGCCAGCTGGATACGGTAGCTTTTCGCCGTTCCAGCAGGCGCTGGCGCAGGCTCCACCGGCGGCAGGGGCGCTCTCGCCGGGGTTGCCGCGGGCCGGGCCGCGGAGGTGTCCACTGTCGTCGTTTGGCTCCACTGGCTGCTGGCCGCGGGAGGCGTTTCACGCTGCGCGGCCGGTTCCGCGGGCTGCTTTTCGTTATCGTCATCGCCGGTCGCGCGGCGCCATAATCCGCCAAGATAACCGGTAACGGTCCCTTTCGGCTTATTCTCGCCGCTCGCCTCGGCAGCCTTCGCTTTGTCATCGGCCACTGCCGTTGTCCAGGACGGCGCGGGTTGCTGGCGTGCTTTCTTCTGCTCTTCGGGCACGATCGACGTCCGGAAGGCCGGCACGGGATCAACTTCGCGTGCGGCGGTACGAACCTGGGTCTGAAAATCCGGGAGGGGCGCGGGCTTCGGTTTGCGGACGCTCTCCCGGGTCACTTGCGTCTGGAAGCTTGGAACGGGCGCGGGCTTGGGTGTACGGGCGCTCTCGCGGGTCACTTGCGTCTGGAATCCCGGGACACGCGCGGACTTGGGCTTGCGCACCGCCGCTTCGACGCGTGTATCGAAGGCCGTGGCGGCCGGGGAACGTTTCGCCGAGGCAACCGCGACGGCCTTGCTGTTGGGATCGATTTCTCTTGCCCGGCGACTATCCTCGCGCGCCAGATCATTCATGCCGACGGCTTCATAGGCCAGACCGCGATTAAGGTGAGCCTGCGCCAGCTCCTGCTTCGACAGGCCCTGCAGCCATAATGCGCTCGTGAGGTCGGAAATTGCATGCGCCGGCTTGTCCAGATTGCGCTGGGCGACGCCGCGCAGATAAAGCGCTTTGGCGATTTGCGCCGCGGATAGCGTATCGGAGCGCATGGCCTGGGTCAGGGTGCGGGCGGCTTGCTTATACTGCCCGCCGCCAAGCGCCTCCGCCCCGGCGGAAAGCAATTGTGCGCCGTTGCGCGCGGCCTGCGCCGCGACGTGGCCCGCGCCGCCAGCCAGCATGGCCGCCACAAATGCGGCTATCAGTAAATTTCGTCGCAAGCTCATTGACGGCATTCTCATCGACGGTAACGCACTCACCTGTAATATCGGGGCAACAGGCCACGGACGCCAGGCTCAAGCGCTAGATTCCAGACGAATCGGGCCAAAGCGGGGCCCGTCCTTCCCCGCAGACTATTCAACCGTGACCGATTTCGCCAGATTGCGCGGCTGATCGACGTCCGTCCCCATGAATACGGCTGTATAATAGGCGATCAGCTGCATGGGAATGGCATAAATCAGCGGGTTCACAAAGTCATGGGCGTGCGGCATCGGTATTGTCGCCATCACCTCGCAACCCAGTTCCGCCTCCCCGGCGTCGCTCAACACGATAATCTGCCCGCCGCGCGCGGCGACTTCCTGCAAATTGGAAAGGGTCTTCTCGAAAAGCGCGTCCTTGGGCGCGGCAACAACTACGGGAACGCTTTCATCAATCAGGGCGATCGGCCCATGCTTGAGTTCGCCGGCGGCGTAGCCTTCGGCATGGATATAGGAAATCTCCTTCAACTTCAGCGCGCCTTCCAGCGCGATCGGGAAATTGACCCCGCGGCCCAGATAGAGCACGTCGTGAGCCTTCGAAAGCGTATGCGACAATGCTTCGAAACCCGATTCGTCACGCAGCAATGCGGACATATGCCGCGGCACGCCGATAAGCGCGCCAACCAACTCGGTTTCATCCTGCTCGCTCAAATGTCCGCGCGCGCGCCCGGCGGCGATCGCAAGACAGGCCAGAACCGCAAGCTGGCAGGTAAACGCCTTGGTCGACGCGACGCCGATTTCCGGACCCGCGAGGGTTGGCAGCACAATATCGGAATCCCGCGCGATCGATGATTCACGGACATTCACTATCGACGCGATATGCTGATCCTGCTCCCGGCAATAGCGCAGTGTCGCAAGCGTATCCGCGGTTTCGCCGGACTGGGAGATAAACAGCGCCAGCCCGCCCGGCTCAAGCGGCACCTCGCGGTAGCGGAACTCGGACGCAACATCGATATCGACCGGCAGCCGGGCATACCGTTCGAACCAGTATTTAGCGACCAGGCCGGCATAGTATGCGGTCCCGCATGCGGAAATGACTATGCGGTTCAAATTAGTGAAATCAAAAGGTAAATCAGGAAGTTGCAAGCGTGTATTCGTAAAATCAATGTAGTGTGCCAGCGTGTGGCTGACGACCTCGGGCTGCTCGTGAATCTCCTTGGCCATAAAGTGCCGGTGATTGCCCTTATCCACCATCAGCGCCGACGCCACTGACTTTTGGACCGGCCGCTCGACCGCGTTGCCTTCGCGGTCGCGAATCGCCAGTCCGTTGCGGGTCATGACCGCCCAGTCACCGTCTTGCAGATAGGTAATCGTGTCGGTAAAGGGCGCCAACGCGATCGCATCCGACCCGAGATACATTTCGCCGTCGCCAAAGCCGACCGCCAGCGGACTTCCCTGACGCGCGGCAATCATCAGATCCTCATGATCACGAAAAATAATCGCCAGCGCAAAAGCGCCCTCCAGCCGCTTCAGCGTATGCAGGACGGCGACGACGGGATCATGGCCTTCGTCGAGCTCGTGAGTAATCAGATGGGCGACAACCTCGGTGTCCGTATCGGTAGTGAGCACGGTACCGGTTTCGGCGATGGCGGTGCGCAGTTCCTGAAAATTCTCGATAATACCGTTATGGACGACCGAAACGCGGCCGGTCATGTGAGGGTGGGCATTATTCTCCGTCGGTGCGCCATGGGTGGCCCAACGGGTATGACCGATTCCGGTATTCCCCCGCAGAGGCTCCTTTGCAAGCCTGTCTTCCAGATTACGGAGCTTGCCCTCGGCGCGCAGACGGGTGAGCTTTCCGGCCTCCAGCGTCGCGATACCGGCTGAATCATAGCCGCGATACTCAAGACGCTTCAGCGCATCAACGAGTTTGCCCGCTACGGGCTCTCGGCCCAGAATACCAACAATTCCGCACATCTTGCCTGCTCGACCTTCCTGGCTGACGAATTTCTAGCTAGCGAACGGACCTCGGCCGGCGCAAATCAAGAGCTGTTACGCTTTGTTTCCCTTGGCCCGCTCGCGGCGGCGGCGCATCCGGCCGGCCCAGTTTTCGCGCTGATCGAGAGCCCCGCGCGTAACCGCCAAGGCATCGTCGGGCACGTCGCGGGAAATCACGCTGCCCGACCCGACATAGGCGCCCGCGCCGACCTTGACCGGCGCCACCAACGATGAATTGGAGCCGATGAACGCACCGGGACCGATATCCGTGCGATGCTTGGCGAAGCCGTCATAG
>JAJFHO010000080.1 GCA_021775575.1 Hyphomicrobiales bacterium | reverse complement strand
CTTTATGACCAGGTCTTCAAGGTAGTATTGGACCAATTCGCAAATACGTGGCCCGCAGTCGACGTCGGGGATAATCTTTAGGAGGTAGCTCGGCGCCTCCAGGGATTTTTTGACGGCAGAGAGATCGGCAATCCTATGCTTGTAGCCCATGGTGCCGGTTGCGACACGAACGGATCCATAGTCTAGTGTGCCGACGAGGGTGTCCTTTTCTATCCGCAACGAGGGTTCTGCGAATTTCTTTGGGAACCCCCAGATTTCACGACCACCTGCGATTGGCGATTCGTCGTTGAGATACATGGCGTGCGTGTAGCCACCGGGCTTACCCTCATAAGTGACCGGTATGACTTGACCAGACTCGGTGTAGTCGCCAAACCCAGTTGAGTCCGGCATGCGGATAAACTCGTACTTGACGATCGGGTCTGTCACTTCCAGCGGCTCGGGTACGACGGCCTTGAGCGCGTCCATGTCGGTCAAGTATGTGATCACCATGAATTCGCGATTGATAAAACGATATGGCCCTGGTGGATATGACGAATTCGTCAGCGGCATCGCGAAAGCGCGACTTTTGACGTCCTTGATCTTCATGACCGCTTCCTTTTGTCAGTCCGATAGACCATCGCGTTTGAGATCAAAAATTGTAACGCCATCTTTCAGCTTTCCCCTCGTTATCCAATCGGGGTGTTGCAGTGTCCTACGGACATCGGCCTGGCCCGCCTGCCAATGTTCTTCAACCGAAAGTCGGGAAAACTCATAGTCTTTCGATTGCGTTTCATAGGCCCAGGGCGGGTGAATGAGATGGACGGTGGTCACGGACGCATTGTAGCCGGCGGCATTGAGCAGAACCGCGTCGGGGTCGTTTTTTAAGTCATCCGGTAATTTTGTATAGAGCCGACGAGCGGTCCGCCGGAGCGTTTGCAGCTCCTTAAAGGTATCGGTGTTGAGTCGCGTTCTGCTAGGAAACTGGATATCTTTTTCGCGTTGTGCAACGTCAGCCAGCGTCTTGGGAAAGATGCCGCGTGCGCTAAATAGGTCAATCTGAATGACACACCTGTCTTCCCGTGCACCAGCACTCTGGAACACGAGAACTGACTTTTCTATTTGCTCGGTGCGAATAGATGATCTCCTTCGCATCACTATTCGATTTTCACGACGTGGTAATCACCGTCAATGGCAAACTACGTGTCCGCGGTTCACAATCGCAACTTTTCTGACCTTGCTCCGCATTTCGTCAAAAAATAGATTGAGCCCGATATGATTTTGGTCCGCTCCCCTTTACGCCCTCATCTAACGATAAGGTTTTCGACCTCTTTTGCCATCGACGGGAGAAGAATTCTTCTATTCAACGCAGCTTGTTGGATCCAACATAATCACCGTGGGAGATATTTTTCAAGCTGGCTTTCGATACGCTGACCGATCGTCAGCAAACTACTATGTTGTAGACCTGAACACGCGATATCCATTAACGAGGCAGCACAGCGATAGGGTTACGAACAACGTGCTACTGAAACCGTGAGTTTGACGGATCGAGTATTCTCGCCTTCTCAAGGTCTTCTTCAGCTTTCTCGGTTTCACCAATTGCTAGATAAGCGGACGCGCGTAGCGCGAGAGCATTTACATCTTCAGGATCGCTCCTCAGTAATCTCGTAAAATCCCTTATGGCCGAACGGTATTCCTTGCGTTTCCCGTAGACAAAACCACGATTAAAGAGGACATAAGGATTGTTTGCGTCAATCTCTTCTGCCGCGTTGAGGGAATTCAATGCATCGTCCAATTGCTCGGAGGCAGAAAACGCATTTCCGAGGTTTGCCCATGCCATGACGAATTGCGGGCTTCGTCGCACCGCTTCTGAGTAGTCATCAATTGCAGCCTTGTATGACTTCAATCGAAAATATGAATTGCCGCGATTATAATAGAGGATTGAGTGGTTTGGGGCTAAGCGTATTGCCACGGTGAAATCCCTCACCGCTGCGGAATAGTTTTTCTGTTTATAGAATTGCGTCGCGCGGTTGATATGAAATTGAGAGTGTTCGAGTTTCGACAGTCTTCGATTGTCATGATCTTTGGAGGCCTTGGGACCAAGCGCATGAGTGGAATCAAGAAAGACGAAAAAGGTGAGCAAAATTGACGCCGTGGCAATCAATGCGGGCGCAGTGATTTTAGACCAGAGAAAATGCATTGCCTTCGTCATCGATTGTACCCTGATGCCTCGCGGATGCCAGCCGCGCGCCAACTGATTTGCGACAGCGGAGAAAAACCGGCGCGCAGAAAAATCCGACCGCGGTTCCAACTTAAGACAGGAGTACAAGTAGACTTCGTATTCCATTGCTAGGTCCCCACTAGGAATCTGATTACGCCGCTATTCTGCAGGTACGTGAACGGCTTGGTTCTGAACTGTCGTGGCTAATTCGTCTTGAATTAACTTGGGGATGAACCATTTAAATACTGCGGGGATCACCAGCAAGGTCAGAATGGTCGAACTAACAAGACCTCCCACAACAACTGTCGCGAGCGGTGCCTGAACTTCGCTGCCAGCACCCGTTGCGTATAACAATGGAATGAGCCCCAGGGCTGTGGTCAACGCGGTCATGATCACGGGTCGCACGCGCATACAGGCACCCTCAATGCTTGCTTGGTCGACAGTCTTGCCTTCGGCCATCAGCCAGTTGAGGTAAGTAACCAGCACCATGCCATTCTCAAGTGCGATTCCGAATAGGGCGATGAAGCCGACAGAAGCGGGGACCGAAAGATTGAGATCAGCCAACCAGAGCGCGACGACCCCGCCGACGAGTGCGAGCGGAATATTGAGCATGATGAGAAGTGAACTTCGCAAAGAACCGAAGTTCAAAAACAGTAAGAGAAACACAAGACCCAATGTGATTGGTACGACGAATGCGAGGCGTTTGTTGGCTTCTTGCTGAAGCTCGAATTGACCACCCCATTCGATAAAGTATCCCGAAGGAATTTTTACCGTTTTGGACAACAGCTTCTGCCCGTCCGCAACAAAGGAGCCAATATCTCGTCCACGAACATTCGTTTGCACGGTTATAAACCGCTGGTTATTCTCCCTTGTTATCTGACGCGGTCCAACAATTTCGTCGATCTTCGCCACTTGCTGAAGCGGAACCAAAATTCCAGCCGGAGTGCGTATGACCAGCTCCTTGATTGCTTCGGGTGTTGATCGTGCTTCCTTCTCATAACGTACGAGAATATCGAAACGCTTTATGCCCTCAAATATCTGCCCAGCGGTTTCGCCCCCGATTGCTGTGCGCACTGCTGCTTGCACATCGTCGATATTCAAACCGTAACGAGACGTGGCTTCTCGATCGACGATGATGCTGAGCTGCGGAGTGCCTGTGACCTGGTCTTTCTGAACATCGGCGGCGCCAGGGATTGTGCGGATAGCCCTTTCAATTTCTGCAGCCTTCGCAAGTAATATTTCCTGGTCGGGTCCAAATAGCTTGATCGCAAGTTCAGCTTTTGTGCCGGTTAAGAGCTCGTCCACTGCTGCAGCAATCGGCTGGGTAAAGTTGAACTGTGCGCCAGGAAAGTCTTCGTAGGCCGCGCTCATTGCAGCAAACAATTCCTCTGGCGTGCGTTTCGTTGGCCATTCCTCCTTTGGCTTCAGTCCGACGAAGGCTTCAGCACTATTGACTGGGTCAGCATGGGCTCCTACCTCTCCGCGTCCAACGCGCGTAACGACCCGTTCGACTTCCGGAAATCTATCAATAAGCCTTTTTTCAAACCGCAAAACAACGTCGCGGGCCTCTTCAAGCGCAATTGATGGAGCCATGGTGACGCGAACGAGCAGATCACCTTCATTAAGTCGCGGCACGAACTCGGATCCCAGACGAGGAAAAATGAGTATGCCTGCGGCCAAAATCACGACAGCAAGAGTAACGGCGAGCAAACGAATTCGAATGAATAGACTAACAATCGGCCGATAACATGCAATCAATCCGCCGCCAACGCGATCGGAAAAATTCGACTTTGTTTCTTGATCATTCGCGGCTTTTTTCCTCCGAACCATCAGCATTTCGGAAAGTACTGGAGCAAGAAAGACTGCGAAAATAAGCGATCCGATCATGGCAAGCGATACGGTGTAGGCTAACGGCCGGAAAGTCTTTCCTTCAACGCCTTGCAAAGTAAAGAGCGGAAGAAATACAACGATAATAATGGCGATCGCAAAGGCGATAGGCCGGATGACTTCGGCACAAGCTCTTGCCACAACCTGATGTTTTGAAAGCGCGGGATGCCCCTCCCGCATGTAGCGATCCACATTTTCGACAACAACAATTGCCCCATCGACCATCATACCGATAGCGATCGCAATGCCGCCGAGAGACATCAGGTTTGCCGAAAGGCCAATTGCCTGCATTAGAATAAATGCAACGGCAATCGAGAACGGAATAGCGAAGGCAACCACTAAACTCGGTCTGAATCCACCCATAAAGATTAGCAGTACGACAACAACGAGGATGATGCCCTGTCCTAAGGCATCATTCACAGTTGAAACACTTCGCAACACAAGCTTTGATTGGTCGTAGTAAGGAACAACCGAAACCCCAGGTGGAAGCGTTTCATTGATTTTTGCCAGCCGCTGCTTGACGTCTGCAATGACTTTAGACGTGTTTGCTCCTATGAGTTTGAGGACGAGGCCGGCAACGACTTCACCTTTTCCGTTTATTGTTGCAAGTCCTTGACGAACCTCACCCCCAATGCCTACAGACCCGACATCGCGTACCTTGACAGCGACACCATCTGATACTTTGAGGACGATGCTCTCGATATCGGAAATGTTCTGAGCTAGGCCAACGGACCGAACAAGAAATTGCTCCGAATTTTTAACGATGTATTGCGCTCCGACATTGCCGTTATTAACGCGTACTGCGTTTACGATATCGCCAATTGCGAGGCCGTAACGGAGCAGGGCATTCGCATCAACACGAACTTGAAACTGTTTGACGTTGCCACCGAGCGAGAGCACCTCGGTGACGCCTTGGACGGTCTGCAAATTGAACTTGATGATCCAATCTTGGATCTCGCGTATCTCTTCGGACGTGTGTTTGCCGGACTTGTCTTCGACAAAATAGAATAGGATTTGTCCCAAGCCTGTTGTGATCGGCCCCATGACAGGCTCACCAAACCCTTCCGGGATTTCATCGCGTGCCGTCTGCAGACGTTCGCCAACAACTTGGCGTGCAAAGTAGATATCGGTGGCATCGTCAAAGTAGACATTGACGACCGACAATCCAAAGTTTGATATCGAACGAATTTCCTTCAATCCCGGAAGACCGTTCATTGCGACCTCGACCGGGTAGGTCACGTAGCGCTCCACCTCTTCTGGCGCCAGTCCTTCGGTTTCTGTAAAGATTTGAACCAAAGTTGGGGAGACATCTGGAAATGCGTCTACCGGCAGATTGCGGTAGCTCTGCAATCCAGCAGCCAATATCCCAAATCCAACCACGAAAATTAGCAGCCGCTGGCGTAGGAGGA
>JAJFHO010000079.1 GCA_021775575.1 Hyphomicrobiales bacterium | reverse complement strand
CTGCAAGGCGTCGGCCATGGCATCCCAGCCGGCAAAAGAAGATCTGAAGCCATCGGTTCCGATCAAAAAGTCGATAACTCCAGACCATATTATTTGTCTGGAAGACGGGAAAAAGTTCAAGTCCCTGAAACGCCACTTACGCACGCATTACGACCTGACGCCGGAGGAGTATCGAGAGAAGTGGGGCTTGCCGCATGACTATCCGATGGTGGCGCCGAATTATGCTGCGGCCCGTTCAGCTCTGGCGAAAAAAATGGGACTGGGTCAGCGCCGAAGAGGCTAGATCCCGGATGCATTGACCTTCACCTTCGCGGCCGTTCATTTTATTTCATCAAATAGGGTCGGGCTGGGAGGCTGACCGTTCCCGCGCGAACTTTCCTGGTTGCTTTTGGTGCAATTTCGGCCCCCAGAGCGGTGGTTTCGGCATTGAACGCCGCGACCAGCGATATGTGCCGATTGAGATCATAGGCCCAATGCCCCGCTTTGCCGCGGATGCGCTCTGCTCTTAGCGCAGGTCTCAGCAGGGCGATTATACGTAATGTTGCGTCGCGCCCGCGGTCGGCTACGTCTTCGGGTTGTACAGGTATGAGGCGCCTAAGATGGCGTTCTCGGCAATAAGCCGAGATGCCTTGTTTCGGTCTGCCGCCATTCTGTTGCGTCGCAGTATTGTCTGACGTCGCGGGCGCGCGAGAGCGTCTTTCTCTCCGGCCTCGTTGAGGGGCCAGGAGGCCTCTCCGGCCGCATTTCCAAACTTTGTTCATAGGGCATAGATTGCGCCCATCGACTACCCGCGAGGATTAATTCACGCCCCGGTTCTGCGCTGGGCCGCCTACACACTCTCCTGTTTCAGACGGCAATACCGCCATTTTTGCTTCCGCCTGCTCCACCGCAGCGTGGTGTGCGACCAGAAAACTTATCCCCGCGTGACTTTTCACGGTTATCTTGGGCGGAATAAGGTATATATTCCTATCAAGGAAATCCGCGTGGGTGAAACGGAACCGGTTTGGTGCCGCAAGTCGGAGAGGAAGGAGATCATGAATGCACGGAATTGTGCGACGGGCGCGGAGTGAGCTGACGGGCAAATTTTGTCCCGTCGTGCGCCTATCGGGACGACCGGCGGTGATTGCGCGAGAGATTGTCGAACAGTCGGTTTCGCTGACATTTGGCGTGCCGGCTCCGGAGTTGCGGGCGCCGACACGGAGCAGGGCGCCGGTCGCCTTTGCAAGGCAGGTTGCGATGTATCTGGCGCATGTGACTTGCGGGCTGTCGATGACTGATGTCGGTACATTATTCGGGCGCGACCGGTCGACCGTCGCCTATGCGTGCAGTCTCGTGGAAGACCGGCGCGATGATCCGGTGTTCGACAGGTCGCTGGTTAGCTTGGAGTCGGCGATCGCTATATTGATGAAGGTGTGCCTGTTTGTGCATGTTGATGCGGGCCATGACTGAGGGTCCGGTATCCAGGACTCTCTGCGAGAAGGAAGTTGAGCGGGAAGCGCTGAGACTGTTTCCGAAGCTTATTCGAGACAACGGATATTTCATGACATTGGGCTTATCCGCCGCCTCGGAAGAAAGAAGGTCAGCGGGACTGTTTACCCGTCGCAACGGATATCGCCGTGCTGTTGTTATGGTTGCTGTCGATCTGGTTAGGGCCTTCCACGCAAGGGGCTGGCTTGAAAGCGATGGCGGGCGCCAGATCCTTGCGGATGCCGGGTCGGCCTGGTTTCGCCGCCAAATGTCGGGAGCTGACCCCTTTCGCGGGCAACACCAGCTGCGCGGTATGTCAACACGCGAAGTCGAGGCGGGCGTTCGACGCCCGGTTCTTGTCAATGATGGCGAAAGTCCACTTGGCTGGCTGCGCCGGCGCAAGGACCGGGACGGCCGGCCCATGATTAGCGCCGAACAATTTGAAGCGGGAGACAGGCTTCGCTCCGATTTTACGCGGGCTCAATTGACGCCGAGCGTTACAGCGCGGTGGGGTGCCATGGCATCATCGCGTCGCAGCCGGCGCGCAGCGCCCGACGGTCCCGCCGGTATCAGCGATGCGGCGGTTGCCGCCAAGAAGAGAGTGTATAACGCGATCGATGCGGTAGGGCCCGAGTTGGCCGGCGTGCTTGTTGATGTTTGTTGTCAGCTGCGCGGCTTGGAAGATCTTGAAAAGCAATATGGGTGGCCGCGCCGTTCGGGAAAGGCGATCCTGCGCATCGCGCTCTCCGCGCTCGCCCGACATTATGGGCTGGGCGTGGAGCAAGATCGTTCGAATTCAAAGCCGCGGCGGCTGCGGCATTGGGGAAGTGACGACTTCAAGCCGACGCTAAATAAATGGCGCTGACTCTGGTCAACAAACTTCGGGAACGGCATCGAGCGCTGCTGTGGCATCGGCGCGGATGCGCCCCACCATGGAAGCAAAGCCATTTGATCTCTGGGGCGTTAGATGCTCATTCAAACCCAAACGGAGAAAAACCTCCTGCGCGTCCGCGTCCAGAATTTCCCGGGCTGTTTTTCCTGAATAGATCGCAAACAAGATTGAAATCAGGCCGCGAACGATATGGGCATCGCTGTCGCCGGAAAAATGCAGGATCGGCGCATTTCCCTGTTCTGATTTTTCCAACCGCGTAGATAGCCAGACCTGGCTGGCGCAACCTTGAACCTTGTTCTGCGCTGTCCGAGCGGTTTCGGCGAGCGGTTCGAGTTTCCTGCCGAGCTCGATCACGTAGCGATAACGGTCTTCCCAGTCGTCGAGAAACTCGAAATCGGAGAAAATTTCGTCGATTGTCATAGTGCCGCGTGCTCTTTGTTGCAGCGCCTATGACTATCTGATTGGGCTGGATTTGCAAACTGTGCCGGAGGCGATGTGCATCTTTTGAAGCGCGAAAAATAATTCGCGCCACGGACGGGGAAAGGGCAGGGGAAACCGTCCGTGGCGCGTTTTTAGGCAGATGGTGGCTGCCTCAAAAATATGTCGAGATTCCTGCCAGCTCTGCCCCGGGCCCATCGTGCCCGTCCCTGCGGCTGGTCTGCACGGGAGTGACCCTCAATCGCTGAGCCACACGCGGCGCAAATCTCCTGTTTTCACGATGCGGCCCGAGTTTTCGGGGTATCGCGTTCAATATCAAACTCCTGATTTGCTGGACGGACCGAACCAGCCCGGCTGAACGTCGTCGGTCGTCAGCGTGTTCTGTGAATCCTTCTCGAAAAAGGTCGGGAACCGGCGCGCGTCTCCTGCATCGGTTGTTTCAGATGACGCATCCGACGCCGTCTCGGTAACGAAACCCATCAGCATCTGAGCCCCGAACTGAGCTTTCTGGCTGAAAACATGGAACGCATCGCGGCTTTTGGCGCAGACTTCCGGATTGCGCGTGCAGAAGGTCCGCATGTCCTTAACCGCGGCTTCAGCGGTGCCGTAAACCTGTCGCTGTTCCTCCGCATTGGTCGGAAGAAGGAGTATTACGAGTGTGAGCCAAAAGGCTGTTCTAATCAAAAACATGGATTTGCCCTTTCCAAATTCTTGTTCGAACTCAATCGAACGATGAGCAAACCATAGCAATAGCGAGATAAGAACTTGAAAAAATCGGCAGTTGAAATTTATTACAACTATATTATTATTTATATACAACTTGATTTAAATTTGAATAATTCAAATTTGTGTAAAATGCACACTAGTATTTACTTAAAAGCAGCGAGTTATTGTCGAAAATTCGATGAAAATTTTAGCAATGGTCATAATCGCTTCTATCGGTTGGATTTCTGCCAAAAATGATATTCGAATTGAGTGCTAGTGAGCCTTCGTTGGCGGTTGGGCGCCCGACTCTCGAATGCCAAATCGTGCTGTGCGTTGCATGAAATCAGGTTGCGGCGGCGCCAGTCGTCGCGGCGAGAGGCTTGCCACCGCTAGACATTTGTTAACCATGCAGAGGAATTTGCCGGCCGTTGCACGGCTTTTTTCGGTTTGAGAGGCAAGTGCCCATGGCAGGTGGCTTGCCGTTAGCTTTCCTTAAACGACCGCAAACCATAATTCACGCTCAATATTGGGGGGTGCCGCCGTAGCGGTGCCAATGAGTCGTGACAGCATTAAAGAGTTTGCGTGGTCTGAGCGCCTGTTTTCATTCACTCGTGCATGAATCTGCACGCGGCGATTCGATGACCGCTGCGCGTCACCAGTCCTTTATCGCGTCTCACTTGCTGGGCGGATTGTTCGCTTTGGCGGTGTTTCCGGTGTATCTCACAGTCATCGGACGTCCATCGCTGATTTCGGCTCTAGCCTTCGTCTGGTTTCTGTCGCCAATCGCAACTGCGATATTCCTGTCGAAGACCGGTCGTCTGGGCTCCGCTCACCTCATCTCCGCCGCAAATCTGACTGGTCTCGTCACTTTCGCGGCGGCGCTGACCGGCGGAATCACTTCTTTTCTCCTGGCCTGGATGATCGTGGTTCCGATAGAAGCGGCGCTGTCGACCGAGCGGAGGGTCGTATTGGCCAGTATCGCCGTCGCCTGTCTTGGACTCGTTACCCTCGGTGCCGGCAACTATTTTGATCTTCTGCCCGCGGTACAAACCTTTTCGCTGGACCCGGTGGTTCTTGCGCTGCTCGGTTCGGTCTCGGCGCTGGTTTACACCGGCGGTTTGGCGATCTCAGTTCAGATCATACACAAGCAGTCGGAGGAGGCGATCCTGAAAGGTGAGCAGCGCTACCGGCTGCTTGCCGAGAATACGACCGATATGATCACCAGGCATGAAACGGGCGGCCGGGTCGTTTTCGCGTCCCTGGCAGCGGAGCGTCTTTTCGGCAGCCAGCCAAAGTCATTGTTGGGCGATGGGCTTTTTGAGCGAATTCACGTTGCCGACCGCCCATCATATCTGGCGGCGTTGAACCGGTGTCTGGCAAAAAAGGAATCGGTTTCCGTCGAATTTCGAGCTCGGTCAAAGCGCCGCGACGACGGCGCCAGCAAAGGCGACGATGGGTATTTCTTATGGATGGAAATGCGCTGCCGGCCAGTTTCCGGCATCGATCGGGAGGGACAAGCCGGGGAATACACCGATGACCAGATCGTGGCTGTTACACGCGACATCATGCAGCGCAAGATTCACGAAGACGAAGTCCTGAAAGCGCGTGACGCGGCGGAAAGCGCCGGCCGGGCGAAAATGCAGTTCCTGGCCAATATGAGCCATGAATTGCGCACGCCGCTGAACGCAATCATCGGTTTTTCGGAGATATTGACGCGCCAGCTGTTCGGCACCCTCGGGGACGAGCGCTATAACGAATATGCTCATCTTATCTATGAGAGCGGCGATCATCTGCTCAACGTGGTCAACGAAATTCTGGATATGTCGAAAATCGAGGCCGGCAAATTCACAATTGTCGCCGAGCCATTCGACGCTGCCGCGCTTGTCACATCCTGCTGCCAGATCATGGGGCACCAGGCCGAAAAGAAGAACATTCACCTTGAGACTGATGTGGATGCGGCATTGCCTGAACTTGTGGCTGACAAGCGGGCATGCAAGCAGATGCTGCTCAACCTCCTGTCCAATGCAATAAAGTTCACTGACGACGGCGGCCATATTTGCACGTCAGTCCACCAGGTGGACGATTCGATAGAAATTTCAGTGACCGACAGCGGAATTGGGATTTCCGAGCAGGATTTGCCGAAACTGGGGAATCCATTTGTTCAGGCCGAGTCATCTTATGATCGCAGCTTCGAGGGCACCGGGCTCGGACTCTCGGTCGTCAAGGGTCTGGCACGGCTTCATGGTGGTTCGCTGGAGTTAAAGAGTGAACTTGGCGTCGGAACGGTGGTCACGATAAAGCTGCCAATCGGTTCACTGGACGTCGACAAGGGTGAGTTGCCAGAGCATTCAGAAGCAGAAGTCACCAAAATCGCCGTGGGTATTTAACCCCGGCGGTTACCAACTGTTCATGCAGCTTTTCCATACTCGGGAAAGCGTCGCCGCCTGGCGACAAGTCGGTTGCAGCAAGCGATTGGTGTAGTACGCAGGGTTATGGGACCGTTCCACGCAAGGCTTGTCTTACTGGTTTTTGTCGGCCTGTCGGCCGTCATTGCATATAATGCCGTCTATCTTCAGGATGGACCGCAGCAGGGGCGCTTTTCCGCCGACGTCGAGAGTCTCGATCCCAACTCCCGGACCCATACTGCTGCCACGAGGCGTGCTCGAAAAACCCGCTCGCGGGCATCGGCGAGTCCCAAATCTGGAACGGTTCGTTCAGTCCAAAAACAGCTCTCCGTGAAAGGATATGATCCTGGACCGGTCGATGGCGTGCATGGATTGTTGACCCGTGCCGCGGTAATGGCATTCCAGCATGATCATGATCTGCCGGTAACGGGTGAAGTGTCCGAGGCCCTGCTGAAGCAAGTTATATTAGGGGCCTCCGGGTCTCGCGGGCCTGCAGACGTGAAGACACCGGTTCCAGAAGAGACCACAGCCTTGATAAAAGCGGTGCAGCAGATATTGGCCAAGATGGGATATGATCCCGGTCCGGTGGACGGCATCTTGGGTGCGGGAACGCGCCGGGCGATCCGCAGTTTTGAAGAAGAGCAGAAACTTCCCGTCAAGGGCCGGGTATCGGGCAGGGTGCTGAAGGAACTCATACGCGTGACCGGGGCCAAATTGGCGAGTATACCGTCGGGCTGAACGCTTTTTTGTTCGCCCCTCGAAGACGCCCCGTTATTGCAAGTGACCGAAGCCTGAAGATGCGCGTCAAATCCGAAATCTGGGTGAAGGCCTATATTCGCGTCTGTTATGGCGAGGGCTCGGTTGCGCTTGTGGTGCGCCGGGGAAATAGTGAAGCGGGCGCCATTTTCATAAAGGTGAACCGGCTCGACGGTCATGTCGTCCTGTATGGGCCTGCTCCGGCCGGGCTGGGGAACGGCAATGGCGACAGGCATTGGATTTGTTCGCTTGGAGAGGATCCCGTGATCGAGACCGAGGTCGACAGCTATCTTTTGCGCGAGGCGAATTTCGATCCCGATTTTTGGGTCGTCGAGGTTGAAGATCGTGAGGGCCGCCATTTTCTCGGCACGTCACTTGTGGCGGTTTGATCGAACCTGCCTTCGATACAGTGTGCCAGATTTCACCACCTGTTAGCTGTTTCTTAACCATAAACTGGGCCTAATTGGATGTCGCCTGAGATTTCCGGCGGCTAATCAAACCGGCTCCGTGTGAGGTCAATTCACCGGTGCGGGGCCAGAGGGCACAATATGGTCAGGATTCTCGAATTCCAGCGCCCGGATGAATCCGATACGGCGCAAGGGGCTGCAGGCAAATCGGAAGAACTGCCTAAGGGACATTCTGCGGATATCATTATTTTTCCCGGCGTGCGGATCGACAGAAAACCGAACGATGACGGGAGTGATGATCACCCGGAGAATTCGGCAAAGAGAGTCAAACGTCCCGCACGCCGCGATCGTTAAAGGACGTTGTCGAAATAGCGTAGCGAGTTGCCAGTATGAGCAAAGCGTTTCGCCGGTTGCTGCCGGCTCTGTGCATTCGGTCTTTCCGAAAATGCATCACAGTTTTGGCCCTCGCCATGCTGCTCCCATCTTGCGCCATGGAGGGCGATCTTGGCCGCCCCAAAACCTATACCCTTTTGGGTTATCCACTTGACGTAAACTATTGGGCGTCCTCCGCGACGCATGTTTCCGGTCCTGCCAGATTCTCCCTGACCCCTGACGAAATCGCATTGCGCGAAGCGTCCTATCGCCTGCGCACCCAGGTGCATAATTTGACACCTGTTAAGGTCGCCTATGCTCCGGAATCGGCATATGCGGGTCATCTGACATATGAGCAGCATAGCAACGGCCCGTCCCGCGCCGTTTTGCTCGATCACGAGTTGCGCGCCGACCATGAGACATTGTCGAGATTTGCAGACGCCGCACGCAGGGTCCTCGCAGCCGATCGTGAGCGCATGTTCGCACTGGGGGACAACCGGTCATTCCTGACATTGCGCGATCAGAGAAGCGCGCGCAATCGGATGCGGAAGAATTTTGCGACTATAGAAGGCACCTTTATAGATCTTGAGAGGCGCATCGCGTCCTATGATCACGCTATCGACCGCACACGGATCGAGACACCGGGCACCTCGCTCGCCGACGTCGAAGGTTCCTTAAATCATCTGCGAGACCGTGCTGCGTCACTGCATTATGAACTCTCACAGTCCTACCAGGTGGCCGAGGGCCACGCACACCAATACCCCCAGCCGGATGGGCAGCCGCTGGCTCTAACTCATCGCAAGTCTGACAAACCAAGTGATACTCACGCGCTCGAGCCAATAAAATAGTTGTTGCAGCTGGAGGGAGGTCAACTCGGCCGATCGATGCCCGTCAGCTTGCGCGAACAGCTGCTGTGTTGCAGAGCTTCGTCCGTGCGCGCGTCGTAGCTCGGTCCGGACAGCGGTGCACGGATCACAACGATGCCTTCATGCGAGGGAGCCGCGACCACAACGAGATCGTCTATATCGTCGAGAATACTGGCGCCAACTTCGAATATCGCCTCACTCTGCGTGGAAATGACAAACTCGATCTTGTCGCGCTTCAGTTCGCCTCCGCTGATAGTGTAGAAATTCTGTCCCTCCGGCGTATAGAAGGCGATCATCCAAAAATCGTCCAGCAGCTGTGTGCTGAGGCGGACGGGGCCGGCGCTGATATCGTAGCGGCACACAGCGTAACGCACGTCCGGCGCCATAAGCGGCAGGCCTTGATGTTCGGGCACCGCCGCCGGCAGGATCAGCATTTCATTGGTATTGCTGAGCGCGGAAAGGCGCTCCCAGGCGCTGCGCGGAGCAACATAAGGCATCCCCAGTACAGCCAGGACATGGATGAGACCAGCCAGCAGCAGCGCTCCGGCCGATGTCAGCCACGGGGATTTCATTTGCATCCATCCTTCCGGATTGTCGGAAGCTTTTCTTCAATGAGCCGCCCCTTGATGGCGTCATTGAATTCGCGTGGCCCATAGATGCGCAGCAGAACGACCAAAGCCTCCCGGTCGCCTGTTGGCAGCCAGTTCCCATCCCTTGCGGTTGAGGCCAGAACGATTCGGAACCGTCCGTTGGGGCTCCGGATGATATCGGTTCTGTTGAAGGAATACCGGGCGGCGTTGTTTGGAATCAGACGTCCGGAGTTGTCGTAAACCGCAAGGCTCCACCATGCCGCGTTGATAGGTTCGCCGTCGATCACATAATCGCACCGCGACGTCAGCGGCTCGCCCGCGTCATCGGACCGGCCATAGTAGTAAAGTGCGCTTGTCGAGGTTATCGGGAGACGGCCCTCGCGCGCGAGATATGCCTTTGTATAGGGGTCTGCGTTGGGATTTCCCGCCGCATACCAGATTGTCCACGGGCCTATCTTGCCGGTCGTCAAGGCGGATCCGTTGGCGATCATGTGCCATGCCGAACCCAGCCCAAGAGACAAGGCGACGATAAAGGCGGCAATCAATTTCAAAAGAGAACGCAAGGCCCAAGGATCCGTGAAAGCTGATGTCGGCTACGCCAGTGCACCGGTAGCGCGCAGGCGAATTTTGTCAAGCATCCGGAGCGGTTGATCCGGCAAAATAATTCCGTTAACGCGAAAGATCGGCCCGGCGCTTTTCGTCGCGATCCACTGTTGCCGGCGCCGCGCCCTGCCTCTGGCCAGGTGCGAGTGTTGGACTCTCCGGCTGTGTCGTGCCGGCTTTTTGTTCAGCAGGCTTCGCTTCAATATCCAACCGGCCGGCCCGCTCAAGGTGTGACAATAGTGACTGAAGAGCCTTTCTTGTCTCCTCGGGCATGCTCGCTCCAGCCCGGGCGCTTGCCGCCACCGCGGGATTTGTTTTCCGCAGTTCTTCCAAGCGCTTCTGTTCGGCGACTTGTGCCAGGTGCAGGGGCAGGCCCGGTATCTGCGGAATACTGAAGGTCGCGTGTGCCTGGCTCATATACTCTTTCCATGTCATCGCCGGAAGGTTGCCACCGGTCAGGCCCCCCGTCGGGGTGTAATTGTCGTTGCCCATCCACACGCCTGTCACATATTGGCCGGTGAACCCCATGAACCAGGCATCGCGCCAGGCCGAGCTCGTGCCCGTCTTTCCCGCAGCGGTCGTAAATGGCAACTGCGCGCGCCTCGCCGTACCGCTTGTCACAACCAATCCGAGCATGCTGTTGAGCTGCTCTATCTTCTTCAGCGGGAAAAGCCGCTCGGGCTTCGGCTCATCGCGATCATGCCGGTACAGGATCTCACCGCGCGAATTCCTGACTTCCTCAATGGCGTAGGGCTTTACGGCCATACCGCCATTGGCGAAGACCGCATAGCCGGCGGTATGCACAAGCGGTGTCGTGCCCTGATCGCCAAGCGCGATGGAACAGGTCTTCTTTATGTGCGTTAGTCCTATCTTGTGGGCGTTGGCCACTACCTTTTCCCGGCCAACATCGAGCGACAAGCCAACCGCAACCGTATTGAGCGAGCGCATCAGGGCATGGGCCATGGGCATCCGGCCGCGATAGCCGCCGGAATAATTCCTTGGGGACCAGCGTCCACAGTGGCGCGGTCCATCGACGACCATCGAACTTGGCGTATAGCCATTTTCGAGAGCGGTGAGATAGACATAAGGCTTGAATGAAGACCCCGGCTGGCGGAGCGCGTGCGTGGCGCGGTTGAACTGGCTTGTGCCATAGTCTTTTCCACCAACCAGCGCGCGCACTGCGCCGTCTTTTTCCATAGAAACCAGAGCGGCCTGTTTTACTCTTTTTGCTCGGCCATGCTGGCGCAGCATGGTCTGCACCGACGCATCGGCGGCTTTTTGCAGGCTGATGTCCACCGTCGTGCGCGCGGTCAGAACATATTCCTCGGGGTCCCGCATAATTTTGCGGATTTCCTCAAACGCATAGTCGAGAAACCAGTCCGGACTGTAGAAATCGTTGCGGTCCACAATATCGGCCGGATTGAGCCGCGCGCCATGGACCTGCCCTTCAGTCATATAGCCGGCTTCCACCATATTGTTCAGAACGACATTGGCGCGCGCGCGCGAGGCCGACAGATCGAGGTGGGGCGCGTAGCGTGACGGCGCCTTGAAAAGCCCCGCCATCATCGCCGCTTCGGCAAGTGTGATGTTGCGCACCGATTTGTTGAAGTAGAATTGCGACGCCGCCTCGACGCCGAAGGCGCCGCCACCGAGATAAGCACGGTCGAGATACAGCTTCAAAATATCCAGTTTTGTGAGTCTTGCTTCCAGCCAGATCGCGAGGAATGCTTCGTTGACTTTTCGTTTCAGGGACCGCTCGGGCGTAAGGAACAAATTCTTGGCCAGTTGCTGGGTGATCGAACTGCCGCCTTGCACGACGTCTTCCGCTTTTACATTTTCCAGGAGCGCGCGGAAGGTGCCGAGAAAATCGATTCCGATATGCGAGAAGAACCGGCGATCCTCAGTCGCCAGCGCCGCCTTGATCATATGATCGGGTATTTCATCCAGCGGGACAGCATCGCTGTGCAGGATGCCGCGTTTGCCGATCTCGTTGCCAAAGCGGTCAAGAAAAGTGACGCTGTATTTGGTCGTCGTCTGCCATGCCGTATTTGTCTCCTCGAAAGCCGGTATGGCGAACGCCATGACCACGACGAGCCCGGCAGTGCCCAGCGTCGCCCCCTCCGAGGCCAGTTCGTAAAAAAGCCGCTTTAGTCCCGACACATGAAAGCGTGCGAAAAAGCTGGAATAACCACTCCACCAGTCGCGGAATCCCGACCAGGTGTCGAACAAACCGGCATCGATCCAAGAGTCCAGGGCAAGCCAGTTGACTCGTTTCTTTTTGCCGGTGGCGTTGATAATCCAGTCGCGCAATGTTCTCTGGGTGGTTGCGCCGGGCCCGTATCATTTGCGGGAATCGGCCTATGTTAGCGTGTTGCCTGGCAACTATACCCGATTTTCAGGCAAATCCGGGGCAGAAGATTGTGCACAACATAGAGATAACCCATGAGCCATGTTGATCAACCCTTTTGGCGACGAAAGGCGCTTGACCAGTTATCGCAGGATGAGTGGGAATCCCTGTGCGACGGATGCGGTCTTTGCTGTCTGCTGAAGCTTGAGGACGAGGATACGACCGAGCTGTATCACACACGTCTCACCTGCCGTTTGCTGGATATCGGTTCCTGCCGCTGTTCGGACTATCAAAACCGCCATACCAGTGTCTCGGACTGCGCGCTGGTGACGCCCGATACCGTTGACGAGCTGGATTGGCTCCCCGCCACATGCGCCTACAGACTGTTGGCCGAGGGCGCGGATCTGCATTGGTGGCACCCCCTTGTGTCCGGCGACAGGAATTCCGTCCATGAGGCAGGCATTTCCGTTCGGGACTGGGCGAGGCCTGAAACCGGCGTGCCGCAAGATCAGATCGATCGTTACGTGATCCGCGATCCTTCAAGGCAAAGACCCCGGAGGGAAAGAGAATGACGCATGCCTTGTCCACGGGGGCATGTGGGCATGCTATGCAATGCGTCAGACATTAACTGCCACCCGAATTTCCGCTCTGAAATACGTGCGTGACTTTTTTCAAATAAATAGGAATAAAGTCCTTGACAGGGTGACGCTGCCCGGTTAGGGTTCATCTACGGTTCGACAGTTGCGTCACTGGCGGGGCGCACAGGGCGCCGCTTAAAGAACATCCAACAAATCCATGTTTCCGAGAAATGCCGGGCAGGTTTAGCCCGGCAAGAGGGCGAGAGCTCGATTTGGCTGAATCGGACGATGACGGCGCATGCGCGCCGCCGCTGCGCAAGCGCCGCGAAGAGATGGTACGCCGGCTTTATGAGGCGTTGGACGGAAAAATGCGCGAGATTGAAGGTCGTATTTCGAGGGCGCGCGAACGCGAGGGCGGCGACGAAATCAGCCCGGCCGACAGCGAGCGCGACGCAAGAACGCTCAATACGCTCACCCGCCTGTTTGAGAAGCTGACAGACCTCGATGGCCGTGGAGACCTGGAGGGCGTGAAGGAAAACGCCGCTGACCCGGCAGCAAAGGAAATCGATGCGGACCGCTTCCGCCGGGAGATTGCTGACCGTCTTGCGAGAATGCTCAAGGAGGAAGAAAAATGAAGCCTTGCTCAAGCAGCTTCGGGCGGATGAAACAGAATGGCTGCTGCATGACTGGGCGTTATGGGCGCGCGACGATCAGCTGGCGCCAGCGGGCGACTGGACGAGCTATGTCATGGCCGCACTCGGTCTGGGGGCGCTCCGGAACGGCGTCGCGAAAGTTGAATGAGCGCATTGCAGTGGTTTCGCTCGCTGCTGCCGCTGCTTCAGGTGGCGATGGCGTTTTTGCGATTTATCGCCGCGGGACGATATCGCCGGCAGGGCCGTCTCGAAGCGCAAAAAGACCAGCTCGAACGAGATCATGAAATCTTGCGCAAGGCGGCTGATGCTCGCCGCGATGTCGATCATGCTGCTGAACGGGTGCGGCGCGACGCGCGCAACCGTGATGCGCGCTAGCGGCGCCTGTATTGCCTTCTCGCCCATCACCTTTTCCGCCAATTCCGACACAACCGAAACCGTGAAGCAAGTTCGCGGCCACAACGCCGCCTGGGATGCAGTCTGCGCGAGGAACCAATGAAACAATATCAATGGGTCGAGCTGATCAAGCTCGCCGCAGCAATCCTGCTGGCCGCCTTTCTCTGGCGGCAGGTTACGGATTTGCGCAAAGCGCGGTCGTTCGAGCGTGAAAGCGCCAATATCGAGCCGCGATGGGTTATCCAGATGGTTGTCACCGGGCATGAAACGCCGGTGCAGCTTGTCGAATTCGTGTTTGCCACTTACGACGGTTGCCAACGGGCAGCGTTGCACGCAAAGGCCACCCTCGAGCTGGTTCTGATGCCGGCCTGTGTGCTGCGCTGGTTCGAACTGGGTGACGAGAGTCAACGGCCGTGACACATGAATCACTATTAAAAACCGCTTCTTCCGTTAACGGATGATCATAGTCCGTTCATCTGCGGTTCATGCGCGGAATTCTAGGATGCGCTTGTTGCGATTGAAGGGTTTGCGCATGCGCCTGAAAACCACAATATGTCGGGGCATTTTTGCTTTGCTCCTCATACTCGGAACCATTTCCGGTGCCGCGGAATCGCGAGCGGCCGACCGCTGCATTTCGTGGAGCGAGGCCCGCAGCGCCGGACTGATCGATAAATTCAGCTTGCGGCCGGCTTCGGACATAAAGACACGTGTGGAATCGCGCTATGGCGGTAAGGTTGTTTCGTTCCAGATTTGCCAGCTTCCGGATGGGCTTATATACAAGTTGGCGGTCTTCAGATCGAATGGCAATGTCCTGTTCGTGACCGAACCTGCGGAGCCGAAGGAATAGGTCCGCATCGGCGAAGAAATATATTGCTGGCTGATGGTCAGGGAGGAAATGGCCCTTGCGCCTTTTGGTTATTGAAGACGATCCGGATCTGAATCGGCAGCTCGTAACAGCGCTGAGCGATGCCGGCTATGCCGTGGATACGGCGCCAGACGGAGAGGAAGGGCATTTTCTCGGCGATACGGAGACGTATGATGTCGTGATCCTGGACCTCGGTTTGCCGAAAATGGATGGCATATCCGTGCTCGAGCAATGGCGCCGCGACGATCGGAAGATGCCGGTGCTCATACTGACCGCGCGGGACCGCTGGAGCGACAAAGTCGCCGGCATGGATGCGGGCGCGGACGATTATGTCGCCAAGCCGTTTCACATGGAGGAAATCCTGGCGCGCGTGCGCGCGTTGCTCAGGCGTTCCGCGGGCCACGCGAAATCCGAAATCGAATGCGGGCCGCTGGCGCTCGACACCAAGTCTACACGCGTGACTGTCGATGGAACGGCAGTCAAACTCACCTCGCTGGAATATCGGCTGCTCGCCTATCTGATGCATCATCGCGGACGGGTGGTGTCGCGTACGGAGCTTGTCGAGCATCTTTACGACCAGGATTTCGATCGTGATTCCAACACGATAGAGGTCTTTGTCGGGCGTTTGCGCAAAAAGATTCCGGCTGAATTTATCGCCACGGTCCGCGGGCTTGGATATTGTCTGGTAAATCCCGAGGATGAGCATTAACTCCCTGGCATTTCGCCTGTTTGCATCGGCGGTAATTTTGGTGCTCGTCGTCCTTCCGGTCGCCGCAATATTCCTCATTTCCTATTATCGGGACACGGTTGAGCGCTCCTTTGATGCCCGCCTCAATGTTTATCTGACCAATCTTGTCGCTGACGCGGCCCGCGATTCGACCGGCACTCCGGGTTCTTTCACCGATCTGGGAGATGCCTCATTCACCCTGCCATTTTCAGGCTGGTATTGGCAGATCACGCCGATGGCCGGCGAGTCGGAGCCACTTGCTACATCAAGTTCCCTCCTCGATCAGTCCCTGCCGCTGCTCAGCCGGCAGGATATCGAAGCCGACGCCAATAACTTTCGGCGCGGTACAATTCCCGGACCGGAAAGCCAGCAGCTGCGTATCCTTGAGCGCGTAATAACCCTCGATGCGGGGGAAGGGCGAACGCGCTTTTCCTACGCTGTCACGGGCGATAACGCGGAGGTCGAAGCCGCTGTCGCCGAATTTACAGCCTTGCTGGCGGCGGCGCTGAGCCTGCTTGGGCTCGGTCTGGTCGCCGCCACATTCGTCCAGATCCGATTCAGCCTCAGGCCTTTGCGCGTGATAAGGCGGCGCCTGGCGGCCATTCGCTCCGGTGAGGCGGAATTGCTTGACGGCGATTTGCCTGCCGAAATTGTTCCCCTTCAGAATGAATTGAACGCGTTGCTGCAATCAAACCGCGCTGTCGTTGAACGGGCGCGGACCCATGTCGGCAATCTTGCGCATGCGTTGAAAACGCCTCTTAGCGTGATTACGAACGAAGCCCACGGCAAGCGCGGCGTGCTTCCAAAACTAGTTGGCGAACAGGCGACCTTGATGGGCGAGCAAATCAATCACCATCTAGAAAGAGCCCGTCTGGCCGCCAGGTCGGCGGTACCCCAGGGGCCAGTCGATGTCGAACTGGCAGTGAGCGCTCTGATCCGCGCGCTGGAGCGAATCTATCAGGACCGTTCGCTAGAGCTGAAATTGACTTGCCCGCGCGGCGTCAGTTTCCTCGGCGAGAAGCATGATTTCGAGGAAATGGTCGGCAACCTCCTCGACAACGCCTGCAAATGGGCAAATTCCGAGGTTTCCCTGAAGATTATGCGTCGAACCGGACCGGGCAGGGTCAAGGGGAACAGGATTGTCATTTTCGTCGATGACGACGGGCCCGGTCTGTCGCCGGCGAAGCGAAAATCGGCGATGCGACGCGGACAAAGAATGGATGAATCGCAGCCCGGATCGGGACTCGGACTTTCGATTGTTTCGGAATTGGCACATGCCTACAGAGGCACCTTTAAACTGAAGGAAGGGCCGCTCGGTGGAATTCGGGCCCGGTTGGAATTACCGGCGACTTAGGCTCTGGCGCGACATCTGGCCGAAATTTCGCCGGAATCATTTGTTTTTTCCGTATAAGGATATACGGATGGCGCAATGGCGGCGGAGATGGTTGGATTTCCGCCCGGGAGCTGCTTCCGCCGGGTAACCACCAGGGACTGAATTCATGCGAGTTGGAGCTTTTATCGCCGTGCTGCTCATACCCGGATTGCTTTCCGCGTGCGGGCCGGGACGAAAACAGGATACCGGAACGATAGTCGGCGCCGTGGCGGGCGGTCTGATCGGTTCACAGGTCGGCAAGGGCAAGGGCCAGGTTCCCGCCGCGATCGTCGGAGCGTTTCTGGGTGGTGTCATCGGTAATGAAATAGGCTCCCGCATGGACGAATCGGACCGCCGAGCAGCGATGCAGGCGCAGTACAGGGCGCTCGAGTTTGGCGCCCCCGGCACGGCGACGCCCTGGCGCAACCCGCAAAACGGCCATCATGGAACGATCGTACCTGGCCAGCCATACCAGAACACGGGGCAGCACTGCCGGGACTATACGCACACAATTTACATCAACGGTCAGCCGGAGACCGCACGCGGGCGTGCCTGCCGGAATCCGGACGGGACCTGGCAGAGAATAAGTTAGACCGGCTATCTGGTTTTACAGGTGAAGCAGCATTGCAAAATGCGTGACGGAGCGTCACATCTCCGAGAGAATGGGTTGCTCTGTCCAGTTTCGCTCCGTATGCCTTTGGAATAGTCGGGCGATACCGAAGGACGCTGTGGCTGCGCCATGCTGCTGTGGATCATATTTGCTGTACTGACGGCCGTCGCCCTGACGGCAGTGCTTTGGCCGTTTTTGAAGGCGCGCCGCGACGTCGATATTGACGACAACCATGCTACGGCGATTTATCGCGATCAGCTGGGCGAGATCGATGCAGATCTGGCGCGCGACCTTGTCAATACTTCCGAAGCGGAGGCGGCGAAGACTGAAATTTCGCGACGAATTTTAGCGGCGGCTGCATCAAGCGATGGCCGGCGGGTGGCAATGGCGGGAGGGGCGCCAGGTAGCAATCCATCAAAAATGGCTGCTGTCCTTACCCTGTTGGGCCTGCCCGCCCTGAGCGTCACGCTGTACCTGATGCATGGATCGCCATCCATGCCCGATCAGCCATTTGTGGCACGCCAGTCGGCTCCGGAAGTCTCTCAGGACATTGCGACGCTGATAAAGCAGGTCGAAGAGCGTTTGCGCGCCCATCCCGAAGATGGCCAGGGTTGGGATGTTATCGCTCCGGTTTATCTGCGCCAGCGGCGTTACGACGACGCCGCGGATGCGTTCCGCCGCGCGCTGCGGCTGCGCGGCGACAATACCGGCCGGCTCGTTGGTTACGCGGAGTCTCTGGTTCTCGCCAACAATGGGATAGTCAGCGAGGAGGCCAGGCGCGCTTTCGAGAAGGCCCATGGGCGCGACCGGTCCCTGGCGAAACCGCGTTTCTGGCTGGGTATGTCGAGGGAGCAGGATGGGCAGTTTGGCGCGGCTGCTGAAATCTGGCGCGGCATGCTCGCCGATGCTTCCGCCGACGCTCCCTGGCGAGCGATGGTGGAGCAGCGCCTCAAGCTCGCTGAATCGAAGCTTGCCGATAGCGGTGCTCCCCCGGCAGCGGACCGGCCTGCCGTCGCGGCGGAGCCGGGACCCAGCCGTGAAGACGTCGCGGCAGCCGGGCAAATGACGACGCAGGAGCGGAGCGCGATGATCAACCAGATGGTTGAGGGCCTGGCGCAGCGGTTGCAGAAGGATGGCAACGACCTGAAAGGCTGGCTTCGTCTGGTGCGGGCCTATAGCGTGCTTGGAAAACAGGACAAGGCGGCCGAGGCATTGAAAACGGCGCGCGAGAGTTTCAAAGACGATGAAAAGGCATTGGCGGAGCTTTCCGCGCTTGCCGGCAATATCGGTCTTTGACCGTGAACACGATCGGATGATGGAAAATCATGACGCGTAAGCAACGCAGAGGAGTTTTGATTGGAGTCTGTCTCGCCGTTCTGGGCGTGGCGGTGGGTTTGGTATTGCTGGCGCTGGACGACTCGATCGTGTTCTTCTACAGCCCGAGCGACGTCGCCGAAAAGCAGATTGGTCCGGGACAGCGTTTCCGGCTCGGCGGGCTGGTCGAGGAAGGGACCGTAAAACGGGGACAGGGCACCTTTGTCGAATTTGCGATCACCGATACAGCCAAATCGATCTCCGTTACTTATACCGGCTTGCTTCCCGATCTTTTCCGCGAAGGGCAGGGCGTTATCACCGAGGGCAAACTTGGCTCGAACGGCGTGTTTGTCGCCGATAATGTTCTGGCCAAACATGATGAGAATTACATGCCGCCCGAGGTCGCCGAATCCTTGAAGAAGCAAGGCGTGTGGCGCGGCAACGACAAGAAATGACAATGCTGCAATATGGGAGGGTTGATCCGAGGTGATATCTGAAACCGGTCATTTTGCGCTGATCCTGGCGCTCGGTACGGCCATCGTACAAACCATCCTCCCGTTGTGGGGTTACTACCGGCGGGACCACACACTGATGCGCGTCGCGATGCCATCCTCAGTGGCGCAATGTATGCTTCTTCTGGTTGCCTTCGGCGCCCTGACGGTCGCCTACGTCACCTCCGATTTCTCGGTAGAGAATGTCTGGCAGAACTCGCATTCCGCCAAGCCGATGCTCTACAAGATTTCGGGCGTATGGGGTAATCACGAGGGATCGATGCTCCTCTGGGTGCTGATCCTGGCCGCCTTCGGAGCTTCCGTGGCCCTGTTTGGCGGCAATCTGCCCCGAGACCTCAGGACCTGCGTTTTGTCCGTGCAGGGTTCGGTCGGCGCAGCCTTCCTTCTGTTTATCGTCGCGACATCAAATCCCTTCCTCCGGCTTGACCCCATTCCTCTCGATGGGAAAGGCCTCAATCCGATCCTGCAGGATCCCGCTCTCGCCTTCCATCCACCTTTCCTTTACGCCGGCTATGTCGGATTCTCGCTGGCTTTCTCCTTCGCTATTGCCGCGCTGATCACTGGCCGCATCGACGCCGCCTGGGCCCGCTGGGTGCGGCCTTGGACGCTTGCCGCGTGGATGTGCCTTACGCTCGGCGTCGCGATGGGCTCATGGTGGGCCTATTACGAACTCGGCTGGGGCGGCTGGTGGTTCTGGGATCCGGTCGAGAATGCGTCCTTCATGCCTTGGCTGGCGGGTACGGCGCTGCTCCATTCCGCTTCGGTGATGGAAAAGCGCGACGCGCTGAAGGTCTGGACGCTCCTGCTGGCGATCCTGACATTTTCACTGAGCTTGATGGGCACGTTCCTCGTGCGCTCCGGTGTCCTGACATCGGTCCATGCCTTCGCCGTCGACCCGGCGCGCGGTATCTTCATTTTGGGAATCATGACGTTCTTTGTCGGTGGTGCCCTGGCCCTGTTTGCCAGCCGGGCAAAGCTTCTCCGGCAGGGCGGGATATTTGCCCCGATCAGCCGCGAGGGCTCGCTCGTCCTGAACAATCTGTTGCTGACGACCGCCTGCGCGGCGGTCTTCATCGGCACGCTCTATCCACTGGCGCTGGAGGCTGTAACGGGCGATAAGATTTCCGTCGGTCCTCCCTATTTCGATGCAACATTCGGTCCGTTGATGATCCCGCTTTTGCTGGTCCTGCCGCTGGGACCCTTCCTGGCGTGGAAGCGCGGCGACATTCTGGGTGCATTGCAGCGGCTTGCTTTTGCGGCCGCGCTCGCCCTGCTTGCCACTCTGGCCGCCGCGGCAATTTTCGCGCGCGGACCCTGGCTGGCCACGCTCGGTATCGGGCTCGGCGTCTGGTTGATCGCAGGCGCCATATCGGAAATAGCGTTTCGTATCAAACTATTGCGTGCGCCGGCTGAAGAATCATGGAGGCGGTTGTGCAACCTGCCGCGCTCCGCATTCGGCACGGCAATCGCCCATGCCGGCGTTGGCGTGATGGTGTTGGGTATTATTGGCACGACGGCTTGGCGGCATGAAGAAATCCTTGCGATGAAGCCGGGCGAAAAAGCCGATGTGGCGGGTTACACGCTTGAATTTGGCGGTGTGGCGCCCGGGCGCGGACCCAACTACACCGAAGTTATCGGTGTCTTCAAGGTTACTCGGGCGGGCGTCGAGACCGTCACGCTCCATCCCTCCAAGCGTCTTTATACCGCTCCTCCTCAGCCGACTTCGGAGGCGGGCATTCTGGCCTCTTGGGGAGGTGATCTTTATACCGTGCTGGGTGATGAGCTGGAGGGTGGCGCCTTTTCGGTCCGGATCTATTTCCATCCTCTCGTGCGGCTGATTTGGATCGGCGCAATCTTCATGTTTCTCGGCGGCCTGATGTCCCTCATGGACCGCCGCCTCAGAGTGGGTGCTCCGAAACGGGCGCGCAAGGCGCCGGCGGGCGCGGCGGCGGCGGAATAGGAACTATGCGGCTGTGTTTCGCCATCATCCTTGCCGCCTTCTTCGGTCTATTCTCCGTGTCTCCCGCGATCGCGGTCGAGCCCGACGAGATTCTCAGTGATTCTGGCCTTGAAGAGCGGGCACGGGAAATCTCGCTGGAGCTTCGCTGCCTCGTCTGTCAAAACCAGTCGATTGACGATTCCAATGCGCCGCTGGCCAAGGATTTGCGCGTGCTGGTGCGCGAGCGTCTCAAATCGGGCGACAGCGACCGCGAGGTCGTCGACCACATCGTTGCGCGCTACGGCGAGTTCGTCCTGCTTCGCCCGCGCTTTGGCGTCCATACATTGATCCTCTGGCTCGGGCCGCCGCTGTTGCTTGTGCTGGCCATTTTCATCATGTACCGCGCCTTCAAGAGGCGCAGGGCGGAGAGCGACGCCGCCCCGCCGAAAAAACTCTCCGCGGCCGAAAAAAAGAAACTTGAAAAGTTGCTCGCGGAAAAGTAGCCGGCGGTCGCCTGGGCCGTGTTCACGGCACTGTCATGGCGATAGGCATTTGCGTCCCTTGCTTCGTCAATCCTGCTGCACCATCTTTCGCTGGCAGTTGTTTTGTTAAACGGAGCCAGGCCATGTCAAAATCCTCGCAGAAGCTCAACTTTCCCGGCAGTACCGGTGAAATGCTCGCAGCACGGCTCGACATGCCCGCAGGCAAACCCAAAGCCTATGCGCTTTTCGCTCATTGTTTCACCTGCTCGAAGGACATATTCGCGGCATCGCGCATTGCCGGCGAGCTGGCAAGCCACGGGATCGCGGTGTTGCGGTTCGACTTTACCGGTCTCGGCATGAGTGAGGGTGAATTCGCCAATACTAATTTTTCTTCCAATGTCGGAGACTTGCTGAAAGCGGTGGATTTTTTGCGGGAGAATCACAAGGCGCCACAAATTCTGATTGGGCACAGCCTTGGCGGCGCAGCTGTACTCGCCGCCGCGGGGGAGGTTCCCGAAGCCAGGGCCGTCGCCACAATCGGCGCTCCGGCGAGCGCCGACCATGTGATCCATAATTTTGGCGCCGAGTTGGGCGAGATCGAAGAGAAAGGTGTCGCCGAGGTCAAGCTCGCCGGCCGCAGCTTCACGATCAAGAAACAGTTTATCGACGATCTCCAGGCCCAGTCCGTTGCCAACAGAATTGGCGCGTTGCGCAGGGCTCTGCTCGTTTTTCACGCCCCGCGCGACGCGACGGTGGGTATCGACAATGCGGCGGAGATTTTCACCGCGGCCAGGCATCCCAAAAGTTTTGTTTCGCTCGACGATGCCGACCACCTTCTGAGCCGCCGCGCCGATGCCGTCTATGTCGCGCAGGTTCTGAGCGCCTGGGCCTCGCGCTATATCGATCTCGTGGAGGATGAGAGTTTTCTGCCCTATCCCGGGCCGGCGGACCAGGTCAGCGTCGCGGAAACACGGGCCGGAAAATTTCAGGCTGAAGTCGTCGCGCGGTCCCACCGGCTTCTTGCCGACGAGCCAGTCGACTATGGTGGCTCCGACAGCGGTCCGACGCCCTATGATTTTCTCGCCATGGCGCTAGGCGCCTGCACATCCATGACGGTAAGGATGTATGCCGACCGCAAAAAGATAGCGCTGGAGCGTATCGCGGTTCATGTCCGGCACGACAAGGTTCATGCCGATGACTGTGCCGAGTGCGCGGACCGGGAAGGGCGAGTCGATCGATTCGAACGGGAGCTGGAATTGGCCGGCGATCTGGACCAGGAAACACGAAGCCGTCTTTTGGAGATTGCCGATAAATGTCCGGTGCATCGAACCTTGGAACAAAGCTCGGTAATCGTTACGAGCATGCGCGGTA
>JAJFHO010000078.1 GCA_021775575.1 Hyphomicrobiales bacterium | reverse complement strand
GTCGTCTTGCCCGCGCCGTTCGGCCCGATGACGCCGACGATGCCACCGGGGGGCAGCTTGAAGGAGAGATCCTCAATCAAAAGCCGCTCGCTGAAACCCTTGGTCAGCCCGTCGGTCTCGATCACCAGATCGCCGAGCCGGGGCCCGGGCGGGATTTGAATTTGCGCGCGGCGGTGCATCTGCTTGCCGGCTTCGGCCAGCAGCTCGTCATAGGCGCGGTAGCGCGCCTTGGACTTGGCCTGCCGGGCGCGGGGGGAGGCCTGAATCCATTCCAGTTCGCGCGTCAGCGTTTTCTGCTTCGCGTCTTCCTCGCGGCTCTCCTGCGCCAGGCGTTTCGCCTTCTGCTCAAGCCAGGAGGAATAATTGCCCTGATAGGGCACGCCCTGACCCCGATCGAGCTCCAGCGTCCAGGACGTGATGTTATCGAGGAAATAGCGGTCATGGGTGACCATGATCACGCAGCCGGGATAGGCCTGCAGATGCCCTTCGAGCCAGGCGACGGTCTCCGCGTCGAGATGGTTGGTGGGCTCGTCCAGCAGCAGAATATCAGGCTGGGAGAGCAGCAGCCGGCAGAGCGCGGCGCGGCGCAGCTCGCCGCCGGAGAGTGTGGTGACGTCGGCGTCACCTTCGGGACATCTGAGTGCGTCCATCGCCATCTCGACCTGGGAATCGAGATCCCACAGATTGTTGGCGTCGATCTCGTCCTGCAGCTTCGCCATTTCCTCCGCCGTCTCGTCGGAGTAATTCATCGCGAGTTCGTTATAGCGATCGAGCAAGGCTTTCTTTTCGGCCACGCCTTCCATCACGTTGCCGGTCACGTCCTTGGATGGGTCGAGCTCGGGCTCCTGAGGCAGATACCCCACGCTCACCCCTTCCGCCGCCCAGGCCTCGCCGGTGAACTCCGTATCGAGCCCGGCCATGATTTTCATCAGCGTCGACTTGCCGGCGCCATTGACGCCGACCACGCCAATCTTGGCATCCGGCAGAAAAGAGAGCGTGATGTCCTTCAGGACCTGCTTGCCTCCGGCATAGGTCTTGGAGAGCTGCTGCATCGTGAAGACATATTTCGGAGTGGCCATGGGTGTTCCGCCGGGCGTGAATCAGTTCGAGGAAATGGAGAAGTCGTGCGGGGTTCTAGTCGATCCTGCGCTCCCTCACAAGGCACCTGGCGATCACCCTTGCAGAATCGTGCAAAGCACGACAAGTTGAGATATCCCGTTAACAACCGAAAGGAGGTGATCCAGTGTCTCATTGTCAATTACCGCGGACGTCAGCCGTGTGGACCTGGATATTTGCCTCTGCTAGTGTCGGCCACGCGTAAACCGCGCTGACGCGGTTCAGCGACGAGCCGCGAAACGACAATGGAAGGGCTGCCCGAACTACGGGGCAGCCCTTCTTTTATCCTGACGATGGCAAATGCACTGGCCAAGCGCCGCAATCAGCCCGATAATCGGGCCACCGCCGCTCACACCCTCCGAAAAATCATGACAACACCCGATACAAATCAGAAGCAGCTGCTCTATTTCGCCGATCCCATGTGCTCCTGGTGCTGGGGGTTTGCGCCCGTCATCAAGGCACTTGCCGAGCGCCATGGCGACGACATCCCCATTCAGATTTTCATGGGAGGCCTGAGGGCCGGTAACACAAAATCCATGACCCAGCAGGACAAGGACGAGATCCGTACGCATTGGGAACATGTTCACGAGAGAACCGGCCAGCCGTTCAACTTCGACTTCTTCGCGCGCGAGGGGTTCATCTACGATACCGAGCCCGCCTGCCGTGCGGTCGTGACCGCGCGAAGCTTCCACTCGAGCATCGCGCTGCGCCTGCTGGAGCGTTTGCACAAGGCCTTTTACGTGGAGGGGCAGGATGTCACCGATCGCGACACGCTGGTGGCGCTCGGCGGTCTGGAAGGTGTCGACGTCAAAACCTTCGCCGAGAAATTCGACTCCAAGGAAGCGACCATGGTGACAACTATCGACTTCGAGATTGCCAAGAAGGTCGGCGTTTCCGGATTTCCCACGCTGCTTGCCGGCTCCGACAAGGAGGGCTTCGGACCGGTGACAAGCGGCTACCGGCCGCTTGAGGAGGTCGAAGCGCAGATCAACGAGTGGCTGGAAGCCTGAGCGGGCAGGCTCATTGCCTGAAGAGTCCAGGCAAGCGCGCTTGTAACTCCTCGCCAAGCCCGTCGAGCGGATTCACGCCCAGCGGTTCGATCTCCGCCAATGCCTCCTCGAAGCGTTCGACACTCAGCCGCGTGATCGGCATGAACCGGCACCAGTTGTTGCGGGCCATCAACTGCCGGTATTCCCGCTCTTCCGGTTTGAAGGCGTGGTGCGCCGGTGACACGCCGATAACGGGAAGCCGCGCCCAGGCGGCTTCGGAGATCATGGTCGAGGAATCTTCGCTGCACACGATCATGTCGGCATTGGCGAATATCTTCCGCAAGGTGCCGGGTCCGGCACGCTTGTAATCGATGAAATCGGCGACAACCTGGCTTTCCTTGGTGAGGTTGAAGGCGGCCTCTGCCGTTTGCGGCGCAGTTCGCCGCGAGGTCGAGACCAGCCAGCGCGTGCCCCAGGCCCGCGAAAGTTCGCAGGCGAAGTTAAACAGCTGGCGCCACTCTTCGTCCTTGTATTTGAACAGGCCGGAATCACCTCCGATCAGCAACCCGGCGAGTTTGGGCGGGTTGGCCGCGCCATAGGCGGGCACTTGCGCCGGACGGCCCAGCAGATCGGGATCGAACGCGCTTGGCTTCAGGGTCACGAGATGGCGCGGCAAATCTGCGTGGCGCTCATAGGAGCTGACGATCAAGGAGAAATTTTCCGGCTCCACGCCGCGCAGCGAGCCGATGAAAATATTGTCGGCGCCAAGCGCCCGCGCCGCCGCGACATTGGCCGGCAGGGTCTGCCCGCCCGAGGAAATGACGAGATCGATCGGGGCGAACGGCGCCACGTCGAACCCATAACCGAGTTTCAGAATAAGCGCCGGCGACGCCCTGCCGCCGTCGAGCAGCATCCGCAGAAGACGGCCCGGGACGAGCCGTCGTCGGTTGATTTCCCGGGTCGCGACGTCGCATTCGCGCCGCCGTGCCAGCGCCGCGATTACGCCCTCGGCCAGGTGATAGTGACCCGGCCGTCCATCGGAGAGATGCAGAATACGCAGCGCGCTCATCATGCCTCGCAATTTCCCTCGCATCACGGGATAATATCCCGGCACATGGTAACCGCCTCATAGCGCACCGTGCCCGTCCGCGACACAGGCAAATGCCTGATTGAACATTTCCGGCCATGAAATCAAGCGAAGGGATTGATGTTGACCCAAGAAAGGCCTTTATCTGGGGAACAGACATCAAGGGAGGAATTCAGTGTCCAAAATCGACCTTAACGACGTGAACCGCGATCTCATGCTACGTGCGATGATCTCCATGGCCATGGCCGATGGCGATGTGGCCGATGTCGAAACCGCGACCATATCGGCGATCTTTGAAAAAGTTGCCGGGGAAACGGTTGAGCCGTCGGAGATCGAAGGCGCCGCGTCCGGTATCGCAGGAAGCGCAAGCGCGCTGGCCGCCGATCTCTCCGCCGCTGCCGCGAGCATGGACAAGAAAGTGAAGGAAGCCATCGTCAAGGCCGCCTATCTGGTTCTCATCGCCGATGGCGAAGTCGCCGCCGGGGAAAGAAAAAAGCTTTTCGATATCGCCGGCGCGCTGAAGATGCCCCAAATCCAGATCAGCACCATCGTTGAGGATCTCGACGTCTAGAGCCTTTTCGACATTCAGCCTCCCGCCTCGCGCCGGAAGATATAGAGCCCCGCCGCCGTGATAACGGCAGCTCCCGCAAGCGTCCAGACCGAGGGATAGAGGCTCCATATCGCCACATCGATCGCGATACCCCATATGATCGCAGTGTAGTTGAACGGGCTGACGATCGACGCTTCGCCGATTTTCAAGGCATGCGCGATCAGAAGCTGGGCGATGGCCCCGAGGAAACCGGCCGCGCAAAACAGCGCCAGTGTTTCGCCAGGGGGCGTGCGCCAGACCCAAGGCTGGACAAGCCCTGCCGCGAAGGTCCCGAACACCATGTAATAGAAGGTCGTTGTCGCCGGGTTCTCGGTCGCTCCCAGAACCCGCACGGTTAGAATGGTTATGGCCCATATGGCGGTTCCCGCGACCGCAACGAGGGCCGGGGCGCTCACCTGCCCGACCGGGCCCAGAGCAAGCAGGACGCCGCAAAAACCGAGCGCCACGGCGCTCCAGCGCCGCCAGCCCACCTGTTCCTTCAGGACAGGTACCGCCAGCGCGGTCACGAACAGGGGGACCGCTTGCGAGATCACCATGACGTCGGCCACCGGCAGCCGCTGGACGGCGAAAAAAAAGCAGCACACCCCGGTCAATCCCGACAGGGATCGGACGAGATGCAAACCCGGTCTGCGGGTGCGCAAGGCGCCAAGCCCGCCATCGCGCATGACAAAAGGGACAAGCATGAAGGTCGCGACCAGGTTCCTCAGAAAAGCGACCTGAAAAGCGTGATACTCCGGCCCAATCAGTTTTACGACGGTGTTCATGCCGACCAGCATGGCAACCGCGAGCGTCATGATGACCATCGCAACTGCGGGCCTGTCGGAATGCCGTTTCGACATAGCGTTTCCTGAAAATCCAGTGAGAAGGCCGCGATAGTGTGGCGGGCCCCGTTAACGTGCATCGAGGGTTCATTCGCCTTAATGACGTTGTTGCTGGAATGGTGGGCCCGGCAGGACTCGAACCTGCAACCAGACGGTTATGAGCCGTCGGCTCTAACCAATTGAGCTACGGGCCCCCGGCGCTCAAAGCGAATTTAAACGCATGGGCGCTCCTATAACAGAGATTGCGTCCGGCGCGAAGCTATGGCGTATCGCTGCGATATCTGGCAAATTCAACACTTCCCTTGCCGTCCATATCGGTTGATTGGATCGCTCATTTCCCGCCCCCATTCAGGAGTATAGTGCCTCGATGTTCTCCACTCTCCGCCACAGCGTTATCGCAATCCTTGCCGCGCTTTTGTGTGTTTGCGCAATCTTCGCCCCCGCCACCGCGGCCGCCGAAGACAAGGCGCGGACCCTCTCCCTCACCGGAACCGGCACGGCCAAGGCCCGGCCCGATTTGGCGCATATCACAACCGGCGTCGTCTCCGAAGGCGATACCGCGCATATCGCGCTCGCGGAGAATACCGCCGCAATGACGAAGGTGATCGCGCAGTTGAAAGCGCAAGGCCTTGAGGCGAAACATATCCAGACGACGAATTTTTCGGTTCACCCGAAATACAAGCAATCCAAGGATGGCCGCCCGGCGGTCATCGTCGGCTACCGGGTCGTGAACTCGGTTCGCATTACCGTCCACGATCTTGAAAATCTCGGCGTCATTCTCGACAAGGTCGTCTCGCTGGGCTCCAACCAGATTGGCGGAATCGAGTTTTCGATTGCCGAGTCCGACCCCCTGACCGACGCGGCGCGCAAGGACGCAATGGCCGACGCGATCCGCAAGGCTGAACTTTACACGGCCGCCGCCGGCGTCAAACTCGGTCCCGTCATGACCATTTCGGAGCATGTGGCCTCGGTGACGCCGCGTCCCGTTTTCGCCCGCGCCGCGCTTGAAGCCAAGGCGTCGGTGCCGATCGAGGCCGGCGAACAGGCCTTGAGCGTGCAGGTCAACGTGACCTGGGAGCTGAAATAAAGTCCGGTTCGGCAGGCTCATTTCTTCGCTGCTCCCCCGCTTCCCGCGAGCGGCTCGAAGACCTCCTGCGGCTCCGCAACGCCGCGCAATCTATGCATGCCGATGCTTTTCACTTGCTCGGCGGGAAGATTTTCCGCGAAGGCCCCGGAGAGCAGCAGCGAACAGCCCAGGCTGCCGCACAGCCCGGCGATCCGGCTGGCCAGATTTATGTCCCGCCCGATGACCGTATAGTCGAGGCGCTCGCCCGATCCGATATTGCCGTAGGCAGCCTGGCCGTAATGCAGTGAAATACCGACGTCGTAGGCGATGTCGGGCGCGCCCGCATTGCGCTCCCGAACTGAGGTCAGGGCGGAACAGGCCGCGGCGTAGGCGGCGGAACAGGCGACCTCCTTGCCGGTTTCCTCGGAGCGGAAGATGGCCAGGACGCCATCGCCGATATATTCCAGCACCTCGCCGCCATAGGCCTCGATGTGCGGCACGATGCAGTCGTAATACTCGTTCAGCATTTCAACCAGTTGCGCCGCGTCCATTCCCATCGAGAGCGAGGTGAAATCGCGCATGTCAGCAAACAGGATCGCGGAGCGGATATGCAGCACGTCGCCGCGCTGGATCTGGCCCGACAGGATAAGCCGGTGCGGCTCGTCGCCGACGTAAATCTTCAACACCTCGCCGAGCACACGGCGCAGCGAGACGATTTCCATGAGGGCTGAAAGCACCGGCATCAGATAGCGGAACAGCGCGATATCCTGATCGGTAAAACCTTCCCGCCGCTTCGTCGCCAGCGCCAGACCGTTCTGCGAGCCGCCGGGCAGCATAACTGGAATGCAGACATAATGCTTAAAGCCCTGCTCGCGCAGCTCGCGCACGATGCCGAAGGTTTCGTCGTTCGCCTCATCCAGCCGCAGCGTCACCCATTCGCCGGTCTCATGCGCCTGCTTGAAGGGCGAGCGTTCATAGAGCGTCCTGGCCGCTTCGCCGAACGGGAAATAGACGGTCTTCGTCTCCTGCCCCGGTTGCCAGAAGCGCCCGAGGCCGGAACGCTGCGCATGCAAAACCGAAACCGCCGCCATCAGCCGGTCGACGGGCACGCCGCCGGCGTTCAGCCGCTCGCCGAGCCCGGAGACGATGAGGCCCGCGTCCTCGATGTCGCGCGCCGGCCCCAGCAGCCAATCGCGGATCGCATCCGCCTGCCGCGCCCGCTCGCCCGACAGAGCGGGCGGGCCTTCTTCCCGTTCCCGCGCGCCCGCGCTCATCGCGGCAGCTCCCAGTCGAATTGCAGTTTCATCGTGACGCGCGTCTTCGACCAGACCGGCGGGCTCGCCAGCTGCACCATCTCGATCGGCTGGCGGCGCACGACCT
>JAJFHO010000077.1 GCA_021775575.1 Hyphomicrobiales bacterium | reverse complement strand
CCCATCGGTAACCCTTTGTTAGACAAACAGGCGAAAAAAGGAACATAAAGCGAACATTTAATTGACCGATACGCCCTCCGGCATTACCTTTCAGGCGAAGGCCCCGTGCGGCGAAAGCCCAGTATAATGAATAACGAGTTCGATATTCTGTGCCCGGTCTCGGAAGAGATTTGGGACATGAAATACCGCCTCCGCGACGAGGACGGCGAGCCCGCGGACGCGGGCATCGAGGACACCTGGTCGCGGGTGGCGCGGGCGGTGGCCGGCGCGGAGGCGAAAAAGCGCGCGCGCCGCACATGGACCGAGCGCTTTGAGTCGGCGCTCGCCGATTTCGCCTTCCTGCCGGGCGGGCGCATTCTCGCCGGCGCCGGGACCGGGCGCAACGTCACCCTGTTCAACTGCTTCGTGATGGGCCGGATCGAGGATGACATGGCCTCGATCTTCGACAATGTCAAAGAAGCGGCGCTGACCATGCAGCAGGGCGGCGGCATCGGCCATGATTTCTCCACGCTCCGCCCCAAGGGCGCGGCGGTATCGGGGGTCGGCGCGCAGGCTTCGGGTCCGGTCAGCTTCATGGATGTCTGGGACGCCATGTGCCGGACCATCATGTCCGCCGGCACGCGGCGCGGCGCGATGATGGGCACGATGCGCTGCGACCATCCCGACATCGAGGAGTTCATCGCGGTCAAGGCCGATTCAGCGCGGCTGCGCAATTTCAACCTGTCGGTGCTGGCAAGCGATGCCTTCATGCAGGCTGTGCGGGAGGACGAGGACTGGTCGCTCACCTTTTCCGGCCGGATTTACAAAACGCTGCCCGCGCGCGCGCTGTGGGACAAAATCCTGCGCGCCACCTATGACTATGCCGAGCCCGGCGTCATCTTCATCGACCGGGTGAATGCGCTCAATCCGCTCACCTATTGCGAAACCGTCCACGCCACCAACCCGTGCGGCGAACAGCCCCTGCCGCCCTATGGCGCCTGCCTGCTCGGTTCGATCAACCTGGCGCGGCTGATAAAGAACCCGTTCAGCGACCGGGCGGCGCTGGATGAGGAGCAGCTGGAGACACTCGTGCCGCTGGCGGTGCGTTTCCTCGACAATGTCATCGACATTTCGCACTTTCCGCTGCCTGAACAGGAGCATGAGGCAAAGGCCAAACGGCGCATCGGGCTTGGCGTCACCGGCCTCGCCGACGCACTTATTCTGTGTGGCCTGCGTTACGGCTCCGCCGAAGCGGCGGCAAAGGCGAAACACTGGATGGCGCTGATCGAACGCAACGCCTATCTGGCGAGCACCGAGCTGGCGCAGGAAAAGGGACCGTTCGCGCTGTTCGACAAATATGACTATCTGAAGTCGCCGCATCTGGAGCGGCAGGACGACGATGTGCGCCGCGCCATAGCGCGCAAGGGCCTGCGCAACGGGCTGCTGACCTCGATCGCGCCGACGGGGACGATTTCACTGCTGGCGGGGAATGTTTCGAGCGGAGTCGAGCCGGTGTTCGGCTTCCGGTACAAGCGGCGCATTCTCGGTGCCGGCGGCGAGGCCCGGCAGGAGCCCGTCGAGGATTACGCCTACCGGCTGTTCCGCCACATGTTCGGCGCCGACAAAGCCCTGACTCCCGCCTTCGTGAGCACCGGGCAGCTTGCACCTTCCGATCATATCGCCATGCAGGCGGCGCTGCAGCCTCATGTCGACAGCGCCATTTCCAAGACGGTCAATTGCCAGCAGGACATGCCCTTCGACGCCTTCAAGTCGGTTTATGACGAGGCCTATGACCAGGGGTTGAAGGGCTGCACCACCTACCGGCCCAACCCGGTCACGGGATCGGTGCTGAGCGCGGGGACCGAACAGACGGAAGCAGCCGGCGATGCCGCAATGCAGGAGAGCCTGCCGCTCGCTGCAGCCGCCGCTCCCGTCCCCCCCGTGGCGATCCCGCTTCCCGAGGGCGCAAAGGGCGACATCGTCTATATGTCGGAGCCGCTTGAGCGCGACCCCGCGCTAGCCGGATACACCTATAAACTCAAATGGCCCGGCTCCGACCATGCGATCTATGTGACGCTGAACGACATTGTGCAGGACGGCCGGCGGCGGCCTTTCGAGATTTTCATCAACTCGAAAAATCTCGAGCATTATGCCTGGACCGTGGCGCTGACGCGGATGATCTCCGCCGTATTCCGCCGCGGCGGCGACGTCTCCTTCGTCGTCGAGGAATTGAAAGCCGTGTTCGATCCGCGCGGCGGCCAGTGGGTGGAGGGGCGCTATGTGCCGAGCCTGCTGGCGGCGATTGGCGGTGTCATCGAGCGGCATATGATCAATATCGGCTTCATTGCGCCCGGCGAGCGCATCACCGCCGGCGATGAGGCAATGACAGCGGAGGACGCGCCGGAGGCCGAAGCCCTGAAAGACATGCGCTACTGCCCGAAATGCAACCAGCCCGCACTCGTCTTCCAGGAAGGCTGTCACACCTGCCGGTCCTGCGGCTATTCGAAATGCAGTTGAGCCGAAACGGATGAGCGCGGCCGGCTAGAGCGCTTTCAGGAAAAGTGTGGGCGGTTTTCCGCCCGGAAAGCGCGTTAGAACAAATGGATAGAGCATGATCGGCGATTCAGAAATCGTCGAACATGCTCTGGACCGGCAAGGTGGCGATATAGCTCCGCCAGCCGCCATAGTCTGAAATATCCTTGTGCCGCGCCTCCGCGATTTGCCGCGGGAACAGGATTCCCTCGACCGTGCGGCCATCCTCGAGTTTGACCGGCCCAAGGTAAAGATGCGGCGGTTCGCCGGCCTCGACCCGGGCCCAGACATCGTCATCCATCTCGTAATATTCGCCCGCCACGGAGACGCCCCCGGTTGCGACTTCGAACATGCCGGGATGATTGTCGTCGATCGAATAGAGGCGATAGGCGGGCGCTGTCCTGAATTCTCCGAGGAACACGGCGCCTTCGAGATTCTTGTGCAGCGCAAGCCCGCGCATCAATGTGCCGTTCACGAACACTCTCCGGTCCATCACTTTGCCTTCCATTCCAAAGCCGGCCTTTCGGCCATGTCGACGCCGCCGGGCAAATGCGGCTGACCTCTTGAAGTTGAAGGGTCTGCCTGTCCTTGGCCCTTATTCCCTTGCCCCCCGGTCATCCGCGATAGGTTGGCTGGCGTGCCGCGCGCAGGGAAGAAATGGTCTCAATCGGCGGGGACAACAAATAATGATGATTCCGGAACGCCCGGTCAAACCGCGCCGCAGCTTCATTTTCTCGCCCGGCCTGAAACCGGAAATGTTCCCCAAGGCCCTGACATCCGGCGCCGATATCGTCTGCGTCGAATTGGAAGACGGCATCGCGCCAAAGGACAAGGATATCGCGCGCGATCCGGGGCTTCAGCGGCAAGGGCGCCATTCACCCCAAGCAGATCGCCGCGCTCAACGCCGTGTTCACGCCCGGCGACGCGGCGATTGCCCGGGCGAAGCGGATATTTCAGGCTTTCGAGGAGGCAGACGCCGGTCTTGTGGTTATCGACGGCAAACCGATCGAGAAGCCGGTCTTGCGCGACATGCGCCGCCTGCTGGCGATTGCCGAGCGGGTTTCGGCTTGATGCGCCGACGAGCCTGGCGCGAACCCCGCGCAGCCTCGCGAATAGGTGTGGATTGGCGCTGTTGCGCTTATGGCGATACTGTTATCCGGAGCAAGAATAACTCAGGGGGGCAGGGCCCATGCCCGCAAAGACGAAACGACAAATAAACGAGCCCGGCCACGAACGGAAATTTCTCGTGGTTGTCGACGACTCGCCGGAATTCGAGGCCGCGATGAATTTCGCCGCCCGCATGGCCGGCCGGATGGGCGGTGCGCTGGCCATGCTCTATGTCAACGAACCGCTGAAAACGAGCGGCTGGTTTGCAATCCAGGTCGATACGCCCGACGAACCGGCCAAACGGGCCAAGCGGGAAATAGAGCGGTTCAGGGGCAAGCTTGACGGGATGGGGCTGAAGAAGCTGAACACGGAAGCCATCATCCGGAACGGCGACCAGGCCGATGAAATCATCAAGGTCATCGAACGCGACAAGGACATCGCGGTGCTCGTGCTCGGCGCTTCGGCAAGCCCCGAGGGTCCCGGTCCTCTGGTCTCGTCGCTGGCGGCCGGCAGCCGGGCCGGCACCTTTCCCATTCCGATTATTATCGTGCCCGGCGACCTGACGGCGGGTGAAGTCGCGGCTCTGGCGTAGCGGGCGGCCGTTGGCCCGGCTCTCACAGACCGCCGTCGGCGTCCTCTCCGCTCACGGCACTGCCTGGTTCCGGCTGGGGCCGGGTCAGCACGAAGGCCGCGCAAGCCCCGAGCGTCAGCCCCACGGCGGCCAGTCCGATCATTCCAATCTCGCTGGTAAGCCACAAAATGGTGTAGCTCACGGCCATCAGCGTTACCGCCGACGCCTTGGCGCGGGGCGAGATCATGCCATGGTCGTACCAGTTGGAGAGCGAGCGCCCGAAGCGCGGATGGGTCAACAGCCACTGGCGCAGCTCCGGCGAGGAGCGCGCGAACGCCCACGCCGCGATGATCAGAAAGATGGTCGTCGGCAGCAGCGGCACCCAGACGCCAACAAAGCCGAGGGCGACACAGGTCCACCCCATGCCCAGATAAAGAATGCGTTGCATGACGTCCACAAGCCCGTTTCTTCACGGTCAATATAGGGTATGGGGCGCAAACGGCCAGTGTGGTCTGGGCGCGCCAGGGGCCATAGGCCAAATCGATACGCGGCGGCGATGGCAAGACCTTATCGACAAACGCTCTCAACTACTGTAGGAAACGCGGCCAGTCACCGGCACGCAAGACTGCCGGGGCGGATTGCCGATACGCAGATGCCTTTTCGGGCGGGAAGTCCGGCAGGCCAATAAAAAATATCAATCAAAAAGAATGGCGCGCGCCTCCGGGCCGGCGTCCTGAATGAAAGGTTTTACGAATGGATATTATCCAGCAGCTTGAAAAAGAGCAGGCCGAGGAACTGGCCGCCAAGCGCGCCGTTCCCGAATTCGGCCCCGGCGATACGTTGCGCGTCAACGTCAAGGTCAGAGACGGCGAACGCGAACGCGTCCAGGTCTATGAGGGCGTGTGCATTGCGCGCGACGGCGGCGGCTTGAATGAGAGCTTTACCGTACGCAAGATTTCCTATGGCGAGGGCGTGGAGCGCGTATTCCCGGTCTACTCGCCGTTGATTGACAATATCGAAGTCGTGCGCCGCGGCAAGGTGCGCCGCGCCAAACTTTACTATCTGCGCGGCCGGCGCGGCAAATCGGCCCGTATCCCCGAGCGCAAGGACGCGCGCGTCAAGGGCAAGGCGGAAGCCGCCGCCCGCAAGGCCGCGGCCAAGGCGTTCAAGGGCTTCACCAAGCCGAAGGGCGATGCGGACGATCTTACGCAAATCAAGGGTGTCGGCGAGGAGCTTGTGAAGCGGCTGGAAAAAATCGGCGTGATCCAGTTCGAGCAGATCTCCAACTGGACCGATGACGACATCGCCAATATCGACGAGGTGTTGAGCTTCAAGGGCCGCATCGAGCGCGAGGACTGGGTCGAGCAGGCCAAGACGCTGATGGCGGAAGCCACGGTCGGGGAAGTGCCCGCCGGGAAAGAAGACGCCAAGGACGAGGCGAAAGAGACAAAGGACTAGAGCAGGTTCGGCGATTTCTGAATCGCCGATCATGCCCTATCTATTTGTTTTAACGCGCTTTCCGGGCGGAAAACCACCCACACTTTTCCTGAAAGCGCTCTAGGGTCCCTTCTCACCAGGAATTTTAAAAGGGCTGGCGCTCAGGCGCCGGCCCTTTTCATTTTGGCGCGCGCGTCCAGTCCCTCGCGCAGCGCCTTATCAAGAATTTCCACGCCCCGGTCCAACTCGTCCTCGGTGATGGTCAGCGGCGGCGCGATGCGCCAGACCGCGCCGCGCTCGGGCCGGTTCTTGATATTCATCGACAGCCCCAGTTCCAAGCAGCGCCGGGTGGTGTTGGCGGCGAGCTCGAGATCGGGGTCGCGGCTCTCCCGGTCCTTGACCAGATCGATGCCGAAGAGCAGCCCCTGGCCCCTTATATCGCCGATCGCCTCATATTTCTGCTGCAGGGCGTCCAGCTGCCGGCGCAGATATCCACCCATTTGGGTTGCCCGCTCGATCAGGTTTTCCTTCTCGACCGTTTCCAGAACGGCCAGCCCGGCCAGAGCCGGCAGCGGATCGGAGATGTGACTGGTATAATAGGAATAGCCCCGCCGGTGGGCCTCTTCCTCGATGGCGTCGGAGGTGATCGTCGCCGCCAGCGGCAGACCGCCGCCGAGCGTCTTGGAGACGTTCATGATGTGGGGCGTCACGCCGAGCCCGGTCGCGGCGAATTTGTGGCCGATCCGCCCGAAGGCGGTCTGGGCCTCGTCGAAAATCAACAGCATGCCGCGCTTCGAGGCTTCCTCCTTGAGCATATTGAAATAGCCTTCCGGAGGCACGATGACGCCGCCGGCGCTCAATATCGGCTCCGCGATGATGGCCGCCGGCGCGCCTTCCGCGCCCATGTCGAACATTTTGAGGCCGACCTTGAGGCAGCTCAGGTCGCATTGGTCGCGGCAGTGGCCAATCGGGCAGCGATAGGCGAAGGGCTCGGGGATTACGCTGACGCCGGGAACCTTCGGACCGTAGCCGCGCCGTTCACTGGCGAAGGAGGCGGCGGCCGCCTGACCGGTGACGCCATGCCAGGAACCGCCGAGCGCGATCACCTCATAACCGCCGGTGACCATCTTGGCCATGCGGAGCGCGGCCTCGTTGCTTTCGCTGCCGGTATTGACGAACATCGAGCGCGAAAGCGGTTCGGGAAGCCATTCGGCGAGTTTTTTCGCCAGCCGGGCGACCGGCTCGGGGATCATGCCCGAAAAAAGATGAATGGCATTCTCAGCACCCGAGCGGATTGCCTCGACAATGGCCGGGTGGCTGTGTCCGAGCGTTGCGCACATCTGCCCCGAGGTGAAGTCGAGTATGTCGCGGCCCTCGTCGTCCCGGACCATGGCGCCCATGGCGGAGACGTAAAGCCTGTCGGTTTCCCCCTGCCCGTAGCGAATAAGATGATCGCGGGCGGCCTGACGCAGTTCATCTGTCATTGGCTTAACGTTTCTCTCATTGCCGGAACGGGAGGCGGCCGGGGCTAACGCTGCCGCGAGCCGAGGCGCACACGGCGCTGCATCTCATTTGCGAGACAGTGGATCAGCAGCCGGTAGCTTTTCTCAACCTTTTCGGTCTGCGCGAGACAAGTCGAGCGCGCGTCCGGCGGCAGGGTTTCCCATACGCCGGAAACTTCGCCGCGCGCCTTGAGTTCGAAGCGGCGGCAGCTATCATCGCCCGCCTTGCAGGTCTGGCTCAGGGACCAGCCTGGAAGCTCCTGCGCGGACGCGTCACCGGCAACCGGCATGGCGATCGCCAAGGCAAGAAGAGTCATGATCTTTCTCAACGGCGTAATCCTCTCTGGTTGCTCGGTCATGGATTCGGGCGGAGTATAGCAGAAGCGAATGCGAATGCATGCTCTCGCGGCGGCATAAGGCGCTCGTTGCAAGGATTTGTCATAAGCCGCGCAAGGCGCTATCAGAGTGTCCTGACACGGGTATACAGGAAGTGAAAACCGCACAATGGGCAAGACGCTGTACGACAAGATTTGGGATGATCATCTGGTCGATGAACAGGATGACGGCACCTGTCTGATCTACATCGACCGGCATCTGATACATGAGGTTACCAGCCCGCAAGCCTTTGAAGGGTTGCGCAATACCGGGCGCAAGGTCCATGCGCCGGACAAGACCCTCGCGGTCGTCGACCACAATGTTCCCACCACCGACCGCGCCAAGGGGATCGATGATCCTGAATCGCGCCTGCAAGTCGAGGTCATGGCCAAGAATTGCGCCCAATTCGGTGTCGAATATTTCGACGAGCTCGATGTCCGGCAGGGCATCGTGCACGTAATCGGTCCCGAGCAGGGTTTCACCTTGCCGGGCACGACAATCGTATGCGGCGACAGCCATACCGCAACTCACGGCGCCTTCGGCGCGCTGGCCCATGGCATCGGCACGTCGGAAGTGGAGCATGTGCTGGCGACGCAGACGCTGATCCAGGCAAAATCGGAAAATATGCGCGTGACATTCGAGGGCGCGCTGTCGCCAGGCGTCACGGCGAAGGATATGGTGCTGGCATTGATCGGCGAGATCGGCACCGCCGGCGGCACCGGGCGTGTGATCGAATATGCCGGTCCGGCGATCCGTGACCTTTCCATGGAAGGCCGCATGACGGTTTGCAATATGACGATCGAGGCCGGCGCGCGCGCCGGCCTGATTGCGCCAGACGAGAAGACCTTCGACTATCTCAAGGGCCGCCCGCGTTCCCCCAAGGGCGCGGCATGGGAGGCGGCGATCGCCTATTGGACGACGCTGCAGTCCGACGATGACGCCGTCTTCGATTCCGAAATAACGCTCAATGCCGGCGATCTGCCGCCCATCGTCACATGGGGCACCAGTCCCGAGGATGTCGTCGCCATAACCGGCACGGTTCCCAATCCCGACCATGTCGATGACGAGGGGAAAAAAGTGAAGATGCGCCGGTCGCTCGACTATATGGGCCTGGAGCCGGACACCAAAATGCAGGACATCAAGATCGACCGCGCCTTCATCGGCTCCTGCACCAACGGGCGGATCGAGGATTTGCGCGCCGCCGCCGAGATCGCCAAAGGCAAACATGTCGCCGGCACGGTCTCCGCCATGATCGTCCCGGGTTCCGGTCTGGTTAAGGAGCAGGCCGAGCAGGAGGGGCTCGATAAAATCTTCATCGATGCCGGATTCGAATGGCGCGAGCCGGGCTGCTCCATGTGCCTCGGCATGAATCCCGACCAGCTCAGGCCCCATGAGCGTTGCGCATCGACCTCCAACCGCAATTTCGAGGGCCGCCAGGGCCGGCACGGCCGCACCCACCTGGTATCGCCGGCGATGGCGGCCGCGGCGGCGATCGCCGGCCACTTCGTCGATATAAGGGACTTCAAGTAAGACGCAGATGTAAAGGTCCGCCCACCCGCGTTATTGCCGGGCCCGCCCGGCGATCCAGCTCGATCGGCGCCAGCGCAAAAGGCGATAATCAAGGGCTCCGGGTCAACCTCCGGATCGCCATGCCAGCAATATACAAGACCGGGAGGCCGCTCGCCGGGATGACGAAAATGAGCAGTGCCATGACTGACGGAAACCGGGGCCGATGGCCGATCTAATCGCCGAATATGGCTATCTGGCCGTCCTTCTGGGCTGTTTCGTGGAGGGCGAGACAACGCTGGTGCTTGGCGCCATCGCCGCCAAGCTCGGCTTCCTCGATATCGGCCTCGTTATCCTTTGGGGAATGACGGGGACCTTCCTCGGCGACAATCTGTTTTTCTTTCTCGGCCGCGGTTATGGCGAGAAGCTGCTCCGGCGCTGGGCGACATGGCGGCGGCGCGCGCGCGTCGCGCGCAAGCTTTTGAAGCAATATGACGCCTGGTTCATTCTCGGCTTCCGTTTCATCTATGGCATCCGCTCGATCTGCCCCTTCGTCTTCGGCATGAGCGGCGTCCCGCCGCGCCGCTTCATGGCGCTGGACCTGGCCGCGGCCGCTGCCTGGGCGGCAGCCGTCGGCGGCGCCGCCTTCGCGCTGGGAAGCGCGGTTGAGCAATTCATCATCCGGCTCAAGGGTTTTGAGGCGGTGGTGCTGGCCGGCGTGTTCATGACCGCTCTGGTTCTGTGGGTTCTCTGGCTTGTCCGTCTGCGCGTTCGAACGCGCCGCTATCTCCAGTCGCAAGCGGGCAACGGCAACAATAATAACAACAACGATAACGAAGACGGCAATGGCAATGGCAAGATCGCGGCTCCCCGCCGATAAAGCCCCCTACTTCCGGCGTCTTGAACGACCCGCCCATTCGGGGGTATAACGACCCGCCCATTCGGGGGTATAAAGCGCTCCATGTTCACGATCCTTCAGGAAGCGCGTTGCTTGCGAATTACGGACCCGGCCGTCTGAACGGCGCGCCGGGAATTTACCCTCATCCGTAATTCCGGGGTCCAGACCCTGATTTCCCGTGAAGGAGATTTTCACATGTCCGCCCAAAAGGCCGGCGCCGAGCCGCCGCCCCCCGTTTGCGATTCCGGCGCGGCGCCGCCGAATGCCGAAAATGTCAAAGCCATCTATTTCGTGACGGCCGAAGCCGGGCCCGGCCTCGCGCCCCGCCTGGTCGAGCCTTTCGCCAAGCTGGGCCTTGTGCCGGCGCGCATTCATATGTCGACGGAGCAGCGTGGCGGCGAGGAAATCGCGGCCGATCTGCGTACCGGCGACGTTTCGCGCCGCGTGGCCCACCTCATCGACAAGGCGCTCCGGCGCGTCGTCGGCGTGCGCCAGGTCATTATGCTGGTCGACTAGACGAAAAAAGGACGGGCCGCCCGGCCCGTCCCGTTACCTGTCGGCGCCATGCGCGGTGTATCGGCTACCAGGTCTTCGCCGGTTTCACGCCCGTCACGTGATAGACGATGGCATCTTCGAGCATCGCATAGTCGCGGCAGTCCGTGCCGCAGCGTTTCGCGATCTGGGAAAGCTGCTCCTTGGCGGCGGTCACATCGCCTTTCTGCAAATAGCCCTCGCCGAGATATCCGCGCGCGCGGGTGTGGTCCGGGTCCAGCGCGAGCGCCTGTTTGTAATAGACGATGCCGCCATCGACATTGCCGAGCTTGCGTGTCGAGTAGCCGATATAGGTCAGTACGTCCGCATTGTCGCGTTCGCCGATCGACCAGAGCGTCTTCAGCGCGGCGGTATATTGCCCGCCCTCGATCAGCGAAACAGCCTCCAGGTAAAGTTCGTCGTCGCTCAGATTGAGGCTCAAGCCTTTCACGCATTTTTTCGTTCTGCAGTTCCATGACCAGCCGGGGCTGCAAGCGCGCGCGCACGCCTTGCAGCGCCTGTTATAGGACCAGCCGTCGGGACAAGTCACAGCCGGCGCCGGCGAGGAGCCGAAGGCAACGGCCGGTGAAATGCCGGCGAAAGCGGACATCGTGGCCAGCGCCATAGCGACCAACACAGTCCGCATGATGAGGTTCCGGTACATTCATATCCTCCCGCGTCGTAGCAGTGCATTTCCCCGTGCGGCGTCTTTCGGCATCCGGCGGGATAAAGTAATAATTTGGTCTTTGTGTGAGGCGCTCGCCAGATTGCCTCACGCAACAGTGATGCGTGCCGCTCGCGGCATCGCCACCCTGCTTTGATATTGGCATTGATGCGTCGTATTGTACGCAGCGTCAATCAAGGAGAGCAAATCCCGTGCGTCGAATGCCGCGTTGCCTGGTCCTGTTGCCACTGCTTGTCCCGCTGGCTTTCCCTGGCACCACGGCATATGCGCAGTCCGATCTGGATTTGCCGCTGGAGGACTATCTTAAAGAGGCCGGCCCGAAAGCCAAACTGGTCGGTGCGGGCGAACTCAAGATCGACGGGAATACCATGTTGTGCGGCCGGCGCCCGACGGTCATCGACCCCGGTTTCGCCAGCTGGGGCGGCGCTTATCCCGGTTATCTGATCCTCAATCCGAAAAAAATGAACGGGCTGGCCACGGTGGTGAAACTGTTCATCTATGCGCATGAATGCGGCCACCAGTTCATCGGCCGGGATGAGCAGGAAGCGGACTGTTTCGCCGTCAAGCGCGGTCGGCGCTATGGCTGGCTGACCGAAGAGGGGCTTGGCGAGATCTGCTCCTTCATGGGGCGTCTGAAGGGCGACTGGGACCATGCCTCGGGCCAGGACCGCTGCCAGAAAATGCGGATTTGCTACAAGGAGGCCGCACCGCGCGCCGCGCGCAACTGACCGGACGGGACACTGGCAGCTATGTGACTTGACCGGGCAAGAGCCATCTGCGCAGGGTAGTTTTCGGCAATCATCAGGCGGGAGTTCGATTCTCGATGCGCCTTGGCGCAGCAAATATACTGACCCTGATTACCGCAAGCGCCGCGGCGGCGCTTGTCGCGGGGCTGCTCGCGGCCGGCGCGACGGCGGCTTCCGAAGACAGGCTGGTGGCGGCGGGAAAGCTCAAGCTCGCCGGGCGCTATATCGCCTGCGGGCGCACGCCGACGCAGTTGTCGTCCACTTTCTGGGACTATGGCGGCGCCACCAAGGGGCGGATTATTCTCAACCCGGTCAAGCTGGCGGAACTGCCCGAGGCCGTGCGGCTGTGGGTCTATGCCCATGAATGCGGCCACCAGATTTACGGCGCGCGCGAAACCAGGGCCGATTGCTATGCCGTGCAGCGCGGGCGCCGGGAGGGCTGGTTCAACCTCGCCGGCATGAATCAGGTCTGCGCATTCCTCAAGGACCGCAAGGGCGACTGGGTGCATCCGCCAGGGCCAAAGCGGTGCACCGCGATGGTGCAGTGTTTCGGCAAGTCGAAGCCGCCGCGCGCCAGCCGGTAGGGATTCCATCGATCGCATCGCGGCTCTTGACCCGCACTCCCAAACCACGCATGAAAACGGAAATGAGTGGCGCGGGACTGCGCGCCGGTTTGCCAGACGAGGTCAGGAATGGACAAATTCACCAAGCTCACAGGCGTCGCCGCGCCGTTGAACATGATCAATATCGACACCGATATGATCATCCCGAAGCAATATCTGAAGACGATTGCGAGGAGCGGACTCGGCAGGGCGCTGTTTTCGGAGCTGCGCTATAATGAGGATGGTTCCGACAATCCCGACTTCGTGCTCAACAAGCCGGCCTACAAGGATACGGAAATTCTCGTGGCAGGCGAGAATTTCGGCTGCGGATCGTCGCGTGAACATGCGCCATGGGCCTTGCTCGACTATGGCATCCGCTGCGTGATCTCGACTTCCTTCGCCGATATTTTCTACAATAACTGCTTCAAGAACGGCATTCTCCCCATCGCCCTGCCGCAGGAGGATGTCGACAAGCTGCTCGACGATGCCGAGCGCGGCGCCAATGTCCGCGTCACCGTCGATCTGGAGAAGCAGGAAATCACCGGCCCCGACGGCGGTGTGATCAAATTCGACGTCGATCCTCATCGCAAGCATTGCCTGCTCAACGGCCTGGACGATATCGGCCTGACTTTGCAGAAAAAGGACATGGTCGATAGCTATGAGGAGAGGCTCGCTGTCGGGCGGCCCTGGGTGTAGCCATGGCGCGCGCCGTCGCGCCATTTCTGTTTTTCACGCTGTTGATTGTCTCCAACCTGCCGGCCTTGGCGGACGCGCGCCGGTGCGACAGCTGGCATGCGCTCTACGGCGCGGCGCTTGACGAACATGGCGGCCGGGTGGCCGTCGAATTCGTCGACGGCAAAGGTTCCGAACCGCATCCCCTGCATATCACCGCGCGCGACCGTTCGGGCAAGCGGCTGTGGCGTAACACCGGCCATTACTGGTGCTATCAGGGGTCGGGCGGCTGTTATGCGGGTCTTGGCTACAAGGACAAGAAGCGAACCCAGGACGAGGCCGGGAATTCTCTCAGGCTGGTCTTTGCCAACGCCAGACCCGGCGCGAGCGATCCCGACAGGGCATCGGACATCCTCGTTATTGCCGGCGTAAACTCTGCGTTTTTCTACGGACAGACCGGTGGCGGGCTCGCGATCGAGTTCTTCGCGCAAGAACCGGACGCCGTTTTTGTCCCCGAGGTTTTTTATTTCGATCGCTGCAAGCCGAAACGCTAGAGCGCATTCAGGAAAAGTGTGGGCGGTTTTCCGCCCGGAAAGCGCGTTAAAATAATTAGATAGAGCATGATCGGCAATTCAGAAATCGGCGAACCTGCTCTAGGACTCGAGTGTGCGCTTGCGATCATTATATTCCTTTTCATCGATTTCCCCGCGCGCGAAGCGCTCGTCGAGAATATCTCGCGGTGTCGTCGATGAACCGAGCTTCGGGGGGCCACCGCCCCGGGAACGGAACAGATAGATGAATCCGATCACGACGCCGGCGGTGACGAGTATCCAGATAAACGGGCCCAAAAACATCCATGGTCCTCCATTCCACATATGGTGACCCCAGCCGGTGCCTTGTTGCGCCGACGCGGAAACCGGCGAGCCGGCAACAATGCCGGCCGCAATCGCAAGCGCCATTCCAGAAACGAATAATTTCATGGCCCGCATGCTCCATTTTGCCTTAGAGCCGCCGCCCGGCGCGCGCGTATGCCGCCTCGGCGAAGTCATCTCAGTCTATCACCCTTGCCAACACATTGGTTAGCTATTAGCAATCGCCAAAGCAAAACAGACTATGTGGCGGCCAGTGTTCGATATTCGGCGCGCGCGACTGTGAGATTAAGAGGGACCCATGGCGAATTACGATCTTCTGCTGCTGCCCGGCGACGGCATCGGACCGGAAGTGATGGGCGAAGTCGAGGGCGTGGTCGATTGGCTCAACGGCCAGACCCAGGGCAGCTTCAATGTCGAGAGTGATCTCGTCGGCGGCAGCGCCTATGACGTGCATGGCCTGGGCATTACGGATGAAACGGTGGAGAAGGCCAGGCAGGCCGATGCCGTGGTTCTCGGCGCGGTCGGCGGCCCGAAATGGGAGTCCATTCCCTATGAACACAGGCCGGAATCCGGTCTGCTGCGGTTGCGCAAGGACCTCGATCTGTTTGCCAATCTGCGGCCCGCCATATGCTATCCGGCGCTGGCCGATGCCTCCTCGCTCAAGCGCGAGCATGTCGACGGGCTCGATATCATGATCGTGCGCGAGCTGACGGGCGGCACCTATTTCGGCGAGCCGAAGGAAATCACCGACCTGCCCGACGGGCAGAAGCGCGCCGTGGATACGACCGTCTACACGACGTCGGAGATCGAGCGCATTATCCGGGTCGCCTGCGACATGGCGCGCAAACGCGGCAAGAAAATTCACTCCGCGGAAAAGCACAATGTGATGAAAACCGGCGTGCTGTGGCATGAGGTGGCCGACCGCATCTTCAGCGAAGAATGCGACGATCTCGATTGCCATCATATTCTGGCAGACAATTGCGCCATGCAGCTTATTCGCAACCCCAAACAGTTCGACGTGCTGGTCACCGACAATCTGTTCGGCGACATGCTGTCGGATGAAGCGGCGATGATGACCGGGTCGCTCGGGATGCTGCCCTCAGCCTCGCTGGGCGCGGAAATCGATGGCAAGCGCATGGCGCTCTATGAACCGGTGCATGGCACCGCGCCCGATATAGCGGGCCAGGGGCTGGCCAATCCGATTGCCACCATCGCCAGCTTTGGCATGAGCTTGCGCTATTCCTTCAACATGGGCGAAGCTGCGGATATGGTCGATCGCGCAATCTCCAATGTGCTGGAAAGCGGTCTCAGGACCGCCGACATCATGCAGGACGGCATGCAGCAGGTTTCGACGGTTGAAATGGGCGCGGCGATCAAGGCGGAGATGAACAAGCTGGCCGCTTGAACACAAGGCACATGCATGACCTCAATTGCCATTATCGCCTTTGACGGCGTCACCGATATCGACGTCTTCCTGCATTGGGATTTTCTCAACCGGCCGCTGACCATGTTTCCCGGGGAACAGGCGGAGAGCGCGCCTGAAGGCGATGCCTCCAATGGCGACGCGGAAGAAGCGGATGAAGAAGCCGAGCCAAAGCCGGGGCGCGACTGGTCGGTGAGCATTCTCGGCACCATGCCGCAGCATACTACCATGGCGGGGCTCGAACTCCCCATGCATGGCACCATCGAAAGCGCCCGCGACATGGACGCGGTGGTTGTGGCGAGCGGTCCGCTTACGCGCGAGCTGATGAACGATGCGGAATTTCTCTCCCGCCTTCTGCTCGACCCGGACGACCAATATGTCTGTTCGCAATGTTCCGGCGCGCTCATTCTGGGCGGCGCGGGACTGCTAGGCGGGCTTGAGGCGACGACTTATCCGACCGCGCGCGAGGAGCTTGAAAACACCGGCGCCATCTTCGTCGACAAGCCGCTGGTGACCCATGAGCGGATGGCCATGGCGGCAGGTTGCCTGGCGGGTGCCGAACTTGACCGCTGGCTTCTGACCAAGCTGATAGACAAGGAAACGGCCGATAAATGCATCGACTCCGGTCTCGGCTGGGGCAACGGCATCGAGAAGGATTACGCCTGACGGCAGAGCTCACACGACCAGCACGCTGGCGCCGGTCGTGGTTCCGCTTTCAATCGCCTGATGCGCGGCGACCGCGTCCCTGAGCGGGTATTCGCGGGCGATATTGGCCTTCAGCACCCCTTGCGCGATGGCGTCGAACAATTCGTTTGCGGTTGCCTCCAGATCGGCGCGCCTGGCCACATAATGCATGATTGCGGGGCGCGTAATGAACAGCGAGCCGCGCGCGCCGAGATCGGTGATGATGTCGATGGGGTCGGGCGGACCCGCCACTTGGCCGTAGGCCGCGCACACCCCCATGGGGCGCAGGCAGTCGAGCGATTGCTGCAGCGTGTCC
>JAJFHO010000076.1 GCA_021775575.1 Hyphomicrobiales bacterium | reverse complement strand
GTGTCGAGCAGTTCCTTGATCGTATCGACGGTTTCCGCGTCGGCCTCGGCGAAATCCTCGCCCGCGCTGTCGCCACCTGTTTCCTCGCCTTCGATCACCGGAGCACCGGAAAGAACATGCTCCATGATCGCGCCGAGAATGGCGGGTTTGAGATGCTGCCACTCGCCGTCGCCCTTGGTGACCGAAATGAAGTCGGAACCGAGGAATACGCCCATCACGCCGTCAATCTCGAACAGCCGTGCGGCAAGCGGCGAATTCTCCGCCCCCTCTGCGTCCGCGTCGCGATAGTCGATCGTGCCCGAAGCAAGCACCGGCCTGCCGGGAATAAATTTGAGCGTCGCCGGGTTCGGCGTGGCTTCAGTCTGGATAAACATTGGTTCGCCTCGTTTGTCAGGGGCGTCTCGACGAAACAGATTAGAATTATTCTATGCTCTTAATTCTATGCGACTAGCTCGGGACTGGCCACCAAATTCTACCGGCTTGCCGGGAAATAACGATCAGGCTCTTAAGCGATCCCCTTGATATCGTCATGGTCAAGTTCGCCCGGGACGATTGTAATCGGAATCGGAAACTCGCCCGCGAACTTCCCCGCGGCCAGCGCCGACACCAGCGGACCGGGGCCGGAAGGGTCCTTGGATGCGCCCAGCACGAGAATTGCGATATCCTCGTCCGCGTCGATGAGCTTGATGATTTCCTCGTCCATCTTGCCCTCGCGGATGATTTCCTCGGCCCCCAGTTTTTCATAGCCCAAGGACTTGAGCTTACGGCCGAACAGGCGGAAGACCGCCCGCGCCTTGTTCACGCCCTCCTCGCGCGCGACCTCCTCAACGCCGAGCCAGTGCTGAAAATCGCCGGGTTCCACCACATAGAGCAGGGCCAGCGCGCCCTTGGTGCGGTTCGCCCGGCTGGCGGCAAAGGCCAGCGCGCTCTCGCATTCCGGCGTTTCGTCGACCACGACCAGAAACTTGCGGCGGTGGCCCTTTTCGAAGACATGTCGTTTTTTCTTATCAGGCATGGTCTGGATGCTGCCATTCCTCGGCGCGGGCAACAAGCGCCGAAATTGCTGTTGTTGAAAAGCGCCCCTTAATCCTGGATCAAGCCGACGACCTGTTTGACCGAGCGCAGGACCGGGTCGGCGATAGCCCGCGCGCGCGCCGCGCCGTCAACAAGGATCGCGTCGATCTGGCCCGGATCGTCCATCAGCCGTTTGGTTTCCGCCGCGACCGGGGCGACCCGTTCGACGGCAATTTCAGTGAGCGCCTTCTTGAAGGCCGAGAACTGGCTGCCGCCGAATTCGCTCAGCACCTCGGCTTTGGCATGACCGGCCAGCGCGGCATAGATGCCGACCAGATTGTCGGCCTCGGGCCGGCCCTCCAGTCCGGCTTCAGAGGAGGGCAATGGCTCGGGATCCGTGCGTGCTTTCTGGAACTTGCGCGCGATGGTGTTGGCGTCGTCCATCATGTTGATCCGCGTCATGTCTGAAGGGTCGGACTTGCTCATCTTCGCGCGGCCGTCGCGCAGCGACATGATCCGGGTCGCCGGTCCGGCGATCAGCGGCTCGGGCAAGGGAAAAAAATCCGCCGCCAAGTCAAGGGCGGCGACCGAGGCGGCGAAGTCGCTATTGAATTTTTGTGCAATATCGCGGGACAGCTCCAGATGCTGCTTCTGATCGTCGCCGACGGGAACGTGGGTTGCCTTGTAGAGCAGAATATCGGCGGCCATCAGGTTGGGATAGGCGAACAGGCCTACCGACGCATTCTCCCGGTGCTTGCCGGCTTTTTCCTTGAACTGGGTCATGCGGCTGAGCCAGCCCATGCGCGCGACGCAGTTGAATATCCAGGCCAGTTCCGCATGGCCCGAAACCTGGCTCTGGTTGAAGACGATATGCTTTTTCGGGTCGATCCCCGCAGCGATCACCGCGGCGGTAACCTCGCGCGTGTTGCGCACCAGTTCCGCCGGATCCTGCCACACGGTGATTGCGTGCAGATCGACGACGCAGAAAAGGCACTCGTGGCTCTCCTGCAACGCCACCCATTTCGTGATCGCGCCGAGATAGTTCCCAAGATGCAGATTTCCCGTCGGCTGAATGCCGGAAAAAACGCGGGATGTATGCGTGGTCATGGGATAATCCTCGGACGGCCTCGATTCGGACGCATGGGGTTATGGGGCTTGCGCGCGCCCCATGCAAGGCCTAGCGACCGACCAGCCTGCGCAGCAGGGTGGGGACGTGGGTCGCGCCGGAGATATGCGCGGCGGCAAGATAGATGGCAAGCCCGCCACCGACCAGCAGCGTCAGCGCGCCGATTTGCACCGCCACTCCGTTCGCGCGCGCAAAGTAGGGCTCCAGCAGCATGGCACCCAGCCAAACGCCGGCGCCCATCAATAGACTCGATAAGCAGATCGGTCCGATGCGGCGGCGGAATTGGCCGTCGAAACGAAAGTCGCCCCGGCGTAACAACGTGCCCGCAAGCAGCACCGTGTTCACCCAGCCGGCGAGCGTCGTGGCGATGGCGATGCCGACATGGCCGATCACGAAGAACAGCGAGAGACTGCCAACGACATTCACGACCACCGAGATGCCGGCATAGATCATCGGCGTGAGCGTATCCTCGCGCGCGAAATAGGCCGGCGAAAACACCTTGATCGCAACAAAGGAGGGCAGTCCGACAGCGAAGGCGGCGAGTGCCGCCGCCGTCGCCAGCGTGTCCTGTGCTGTAAAGGCGCCGCGCTCGAACAACACCCTGATGATCGGCTCGGGCGCGGCCACAAGCGCCACCGCCGCCGGCAGGGTCAGCAGCATGGCGAATTCCAGCGACCGGTTCTTGGCCTCGACCGCGCCGTCTCCATCGCCGGCGCGAAGCTTGCGCGACAAATCCGGCAGCAGCACGATGCCGATGGCGATGCCGACAACGCCGAGGGGCAGCTGATAAATCCTGTCGGCATAGTAGAGCCAGGACACGGCCTTGTCCTGAAGGGTGGCGATAATCGTGCCGATCAGGATATTCACCTGGGTGATGCCGCCGGCGAAGATGCCGGGGACGGCGAGCACGACCAGCCGCCGCACGCCCTCGGTCAGGCGCGGCCGCTGCAGCTTCAGCGCCATGCCTTCTCGCCGCGCGCCGTAAATCAGCGCCAGAAGCTGCGCCACGCCGCCCACGAACACGGCCCAGGCCAGCGCCTCGCCCGCCTCCGGCGAATCGCGTTCGCCGCTCACGACCAGCGCGCCGAGAACGACAATAAAGACGATGTTGAGAAGCACCGGCGCGAAGGCGGCGAGCGCGAAACGGTGCAGTGCATTGAGCATGCCCGACAACAGCGCCACCAGCGACACGCAGAGCAGATAGGGAAACGCAATCCGCGTGAGCTTGACGGCTAGGTCGTATTTGTCCGGTGTGTCGGCGAAACCGGGCGCGATAAAATACATCAGACCCGGCATCGTGATTTCGACCACCGCCGTCAGGATCAGAAGCACGGCGGTGAGAGCAGCCAGCGCTTCCTGGGCGAATTTGCGCGCCGCTTCGCGGCCTTCCCCTTCCAGGCTCCTGGCGAACAGCGGCACGAAAGCGGCGTTGAACGCGCCCTCGGCGAACAGGCGGCGGAACAGGTTGGGGAAACGAAAGGCGACAAAGAAGGCGTCGGCGACCGCGCCGGTGCCAAGCACCCAGGCAATCAGCATGTCGCGGACGAAGCCAAGGACGCGGCTCGCCATTGTCATCGCGCCAACGGTTGCAAAACCCTTGAACAGAGTCATGGAGAGATCACCCGGAGTCCGGCATATTTGCCAGAACGCTCCTCAGCCGATGGCGGATCGCCGTTTGCCGGGAAGCATTGGTGACTTTCTTCGACATGAAATCGGTCACGTAAAAAACATCAACGGCTTTCTCACCGAATGTCGCGATATGCGCCGAGGCAATGTCCAGCTTCATGTCGGAGATCTCGCGGGTCAGTTCGTAAAGCAGGCCCGGGCGATCGAGACCGTTGACCTCGATGACGGTGAGCTCATCGGAAAGCGTGTTGTCGATCACCACCTGCGGCTCAACCGAGAATGCCTTGAGCCGCGCCTTGCGCTTGTGGGTGTCGGCCAGCAGGTCCTCGAGCATCGTCTCGCCTTTTACCAGCAGGTCGATCGCGGCGACAATCCGCCTGCCGCGGCGCTCCTCGTCGTCGGAGCGCTCGAACTCGCGTTGCAGATGGATGGTATCGAGGGCGCAGCCGTCGCGCGTCGTCGAAATCTGCGCGCCGACTATATTCGCGCCCGCGGCGGCGCAAGCGCCGGCGATCAGCGACAGCAGATGGGCATGGCTGTGGCTGAAAATGGTGATTTCGGTCACGTCCTTGAAAGCATCGGTGGTAATGGCCGCGGCAAATGTCTCGCCTTGCGCCGCGGCGTCGCGCATCATCCGCGCATGCGCGGCCTGCAGCTTGGGCGTTGTCCGAAGCCAGTAGGCGGGATGGTGCAATTCGACGAACCTCTCGAATTCCGCATCGGAAAAATCGGCAAGCTCCGGACGCACCGCTTCCTGCGCCTGCTCGACCCGTGCGGTGCGGCTGAGCCGGCCGTGCCCGCCTGCCAGCACCGGCTGCGTTTCATAATAGAGTGTGCGAAACAGCTGACCCTTCCAGCCGTTGAAAACGCCCGGCCCCACCGCGCGTATGTCGACGACGGTCAGGACGTGCAGAAGTTTCAGCCGCTCGGGGCTCTGCACGAGTTCGGCAAAATCCTCGATCGTTTTCGGATCGTTCAAATCGCGGCTTTGCGCGAACAGGCTCATATCGAGGTGGCGTTCGATGAGCCAGGAGACGGTCTCGGTTTCCGACGGTGAAAGGCCGAGCCGGGGACAAAGCCGCCGCGCGATGCGCGCACCGGCGATGGAGTGGTCCTCGTCGCGTCCCTTTGCGATGTCATGCAGGAGCACCGCGACATACAGCGCGCGTCGATTCGAAATCCTGTGAAAGGTCTCCGTTGCCAGCGGATGTTCTTCCGCGTAGCGGCCATGCTCGATGTCGGACAGGATTCCGACCGCCCTGATCAGATGCTCGTCGACCGTGTAATGATGGTACATATTGAACTGCATCATCGCGACGATGTTGCCGAAGGCCGGTATGAAACGCCCGAGAATATCCGCCTCATTCATCCGCCGCAGCGCGATTTCAGGGTTTTTCGAACTGGTCAGCAGATCGAGGAACAGCCGGTTCGCCTCCTTGTTTGCCCGCAGCTCCTTGTTGATCAGTTTGAGCGATGCGCGCGCCAGCCGGATCACTTCGGGGTGAAACATCACATTATGCTTGTCGGCGTGCCAGAACAGGCGGATGAGATTGACCGGGTCCTGTTCGAAGGCATCGGCCCTGGCGACATTGATGCGGCCGTTGTCGATGCGGAAGTCGGTCGTTTTTCTTAAGCGCGCGCGCCGCCGCCAGGACTTTGGCGCAAAAATTTCATTCAGGGCCGGAACCGCCTTGAGCTGCTTGACTTCAAGCGTTGCGCAAACGATGCGGGTCAGATCGCCAACATTCTTGGCAACCAGAAAATAGTGCTTCATGAAGCGTTCGACCGGACGCTGGCCCTTTTGCTCGCGGTAGCCGAGATGCTCGGCCATCTGGGGCTGCAGCTCGAAGGAGAGCCGTTCCTCGGCGCGGCCGGTCAGGAAGTGCAGATTGCACCGCACCGACCACAGGAAGTCGACGCATCGTACAAAGGTGGTGTATTCGGCGCGGGAGAAGACGCCGGCGTCGACAAAGTCCTTGAAATCCTCGCCGGGATGAAGGTAGCGCGCGAGCCAGTAGAGCGTGTGCAGATCGCGCAAACCGCCCTTGCCATCCTTGATATTGGGTTCGACAAGGTAACGTGACGCGCCGGAGCGAGTATGGCGGGCGTCGCGCTCGGCGAGCTTCGCTTCGATGAATTCCCGTCCCGTCCCTTTCACGACCTCCTTTGCAAAGCGCTCGCGAAATTCTTCATACAAGGACGCTTTGCCAAGGATCAGCCGCGCGTCCAGCAGTGAAGTGCGAATGGTCATGTCTGCCCGCGCGGCCTTTATGCACTGCTCTACGCTCCGCGTCGCATGCCCGACCTTGAAGCCCAGATCCCACAGCATGTAGAGCATATACTCCACGACGCTCTCGCCCCACGCCGTCTGCTTGTAGGGCAGCAGGAACAACAGATCGATGTCCGAACCTGGCGCCAGCATGCCGCGCCCGTAGCCGCCCGTCGCGACGATCGACATATGCTCGGCGTCCGACGGGTTCTGCGCGCGGTAGACATGCTCGACGGTAAAGTCGTAGATCGCCCGGACCAGCTCGTCCTGGAAATGCGAAAGCCCTTCCGCGCAGTGACGCCCGGCGCCGTCCGCCTCGAGCTGAAGCCGGGCAGTTTCCCGGGCCTCCTTGACAACGGAACCGAGCAGCTCGATCGCGCGCGCGCGCATCTGCGTATCGCGCCCCTCCGACTCCTTCCAGATAGCGGTAAGCCGTACGCGCAACCCGTCGGGATCGAAGTAGGGGATCGGTATGTGAACGGTCTGGTCCATCTCAACGGCATCCGGCGATGCGCAGTTACGCGCTGGCGGTCGGGGTGCAACTATTCCTGCTCGCCATTATGCAACAGCAATGTTTTCAGATCGTATAGCAATTCCAGCGCTTCTTTGGGTGTCATTTCGTCCGGGTTCGCGGCGGCGAGCGCTCCCTCGACCGGCGAGGGGCCCGATGCCTGCACTTTGCGCGGTCGTGCCGGGGCGGCGGAGAACAGGGGCAGATCGCGGACCAGATTATTCGCGGAAACGCTGCGTTCGCCGCCTTCGAGCCGTTCCAGGACGTCGCGGGCGCGCCCGACCGCCATCTCCGGCAGCCCGGCCAGTTTCGCGACATGTATGCCGTAGGACCGGTTCGCCGCGCCTGGCACCACCTTGTGCAGGAATATGATCTCGTCGTTCCATTCCTTGACGTCGACGGTGACGTTCGCGGCCTCGTCCAGTGTGTTCGCCAAGGCCGTCAGCTCATGATAGTGGGTGGCGAACAGGGCCCGGCAGCAATTCACGTCATGCAGATGCTCCACGCAGGCCCAGGCGATGGACAGGCCGTCGAATGTCGCCGTGCCGCGGCCGATCTCGTCGAGAATAACGAATGAACGCGGCCCCGCCTGATTGAGAATTCCAGCCGTTTCGACCATTTCGACCATGAAGGTCGAACGGCCTCCGGCAAGGTCGTCGGAGGCGCCAACGCGGCTGAAAAGCCGGTCCACGACGCCGATATGCGCCGCGCGCGCCGGCACGAAAGAGCCCATCTGAGCCATGGCCACGATCAAGGCGTTCTGGCGCAGAAAA
>JAJFHO010000075.1 GCA_021775575.1 Hyphomicrobiales bacterium | reverse complement strand
CGGCGAACGCGCGGCCGGCGGTGCCGTAGACAAGCAGGCGGGGTATACCCAGATAACCGACGCGGGCCCGCGACGACGAGGCATAGTTGACATCGACCGTGGCCGCCAACGGTCCGGTGCCGATCGGCACCGCGCCGCCGGCAACAGCGACTCCGGTTACATTCGCGCCTGTCTCGACATCGCCCCAGGACCAGTCGCTATCCGTGCCCAGAACCCATTGGCCGAATTGCCAGGACGACCCATAAACGATTCCGAAGATGCCGCCATCGCCGCTGTCGTCGATCGCCACAAGCGGTATCACCGGCGCCGTCTGGCTGACGCCATAATCGAAATCGGCGAAGCCGGCGTGGCCGCCAACATGAAACCCCTCCCAGATGGTCCGGTTCTGGGCCGACGCGGAGTCGGCGCCGAATGCCGTTGCCCCGAAGGCAAGCGCAATGGCAGCTGTACCGGCAAGAAACTTGCTCCAAACTCTCATCGTGATGTGCCCCGCAAATGAATAATTGGCTGACTTGCACTTATGCTAGCAGACAACCACGGCAATTAACGCCCGTTTTCGCCACTGCGCGGGCGATATTTTTCGGACCTGTTGCCGAATTGCAACCGCAAGAAAAGCAATAAATTTCAGTTGGTTAAATTGTATTCAGCCCGGCAGGCCGCCCCATGCGAGCGGTTTGGCGGGTGACATGCCGGGCCGCGCACCATTCTCATCCCATGATCCCGCGGCCTGTGCGTTCGCTCCAGGCCGTTTGCCGGCGCCTGCGGGACGGCCACCGCGATGGACGTGCGGTATCGACCGGGGCGTGAGGAGAACGGGCCTAACCCAGCAGGCCCTGCGCCGCCGCCAGTTCCTTCAGGCTCGCTTCTGGCCGCGCGCCCAAATGCGAAATGACTTCGCTCGCGGCGAGGCTTCCCAATTTGCCGCACGTCTCCAGAGAGTGGCCCCGGGTCAGGCCGAACAGGAATCCGGCGGCGTATAGATCGCCGGCACCGGTGGCGTCGACGACTTTTTCAACCCGGTCGGCGGGAATCTCGACGGTGTCGCTGCCCGAAACAATCACCGATCCCGCTTCCGAGCGGGTGAGGACCGCGATCTCCGCTTCCGCACGCACCGCGCTTGCCGCTTCCTCGAAGGAATTGAGCTGATAGAGCGCGGTGATCTCCTTTTCGTTGGCGAACAATATATCGACGCCGCCACGCACAAGTTCGAGAAAATCGGCGCGGTGCCGGTCGACGCAGAAAGCGTCGGAAAGCGACAGCGCCACCTTGCGGCCGTTGGAGCGGGCAAGCCGCGCCGCAGAGTGGAATGCGGCCTTCGCCGCCGCGCGGTCGAACAGATAACCCTCCAGATAGGTCACTTTCGCCGAGATGATCGTCTCGAGATCGACATCTTCCCGGTCAAGTTCGGTGCTGGCGCCGAGAAAGGTGTTCATGGTCCGCTCGCCGTCCTCGCTCACCAGCACCAGGCAGCGCGCGGTCGGCAGACCGGCATCGACGGGCGGCGTGTCGTAAGTGACGCCAATCGAGCGGATATCATGGGCGAACACTTTTCCGAACTGATCCTGCGCTACCCGGCCGACAAAGGCGCAACTGCCCCCGAGCGAAGCGATCCCCGCGCAGCTGTTGGCGACCGAACCGCCGGACTGCTCGGACGCCGGACCCATGTCGGCATAGATCTCTTCAGCCTGACCGGCGGAGATGAGCTGCATAAAGCCCTTCTCCATGCCGTGATTGGAGAGAAAACTGTCGTCGCAGCGCGCGATAATGTCGACGATGGCGTTCCCGATTCCAACGACGTCGTAAACGCTGTCCGCCATGAGGTGCCTCCTGCTGGGCCATGTGATTCTTGCCGCCGCACTATAGGGGCAGAGGCGCGCGGGGCAAGATGCGCTGGCATGATTGGCAAGGGATCTTATATACCGGTGGCCCGCCGCCGATCCGGATGCCCGCTGCGGGACGACAAGGAGACTGGCCATATGTTCGCCGCCGCCGCCCTGGCCTTTAGCCAGCTTTTCACGCCGCCCTTCCGTGCCGTGCTGTTCAAATCGCTGGGACTGACGCTGGCATTGCTGGTCGTTTCGATCATCGCGATCACGACCGCCTTCGGCGCGCTGGTCGCGCTTCCCGGCTGGGTGGAGTGGGGCATTCAGATTGTCGGCGGACTGGGGCTTGTCGTCGGCTCGGTCTTTCTGGTGGCGCCGATCACAGCGCTATTTGCCGGCATGTATATCGACGAGATTGCCGAAAGCGTAGAGCGGACTCATTACACTCAGGACCCGCCGGGCAAGACACTGGGCGTGTTCGACGGGCTCGGCATCTCGCTCAGATTCGGCCTCGTCGTTGTCGCGGTGAATATCGGCGTGCTGTTACTGCTGTTGCTGCCCGGCATCAACATCATGGCCTTCTATCTCGGCAACGGCTACCTGCTCGGGCGTGAATTTTTCGAAATGGCGGCCATGCGCTACATGACCCCGGGCGAGGCCCGCGCGCTCAGGCGCGAGAAACGCGTGCGCGTGTTTCTCTCCGGGCTGCTCATTGCCGGGCTGGTCTCGGTGCCGCTGCTCAACCTGCTCACGCCGCTCTTCGCCACCGCCTTCATGCTGCATACGGTGAAGGATGTAATGGGGCGGCGAGGGCACGCATCGGGCTCGGTGCCGTTGAGCCCGCGGGACTAGGTTGAGAACTCATAAATATCGTCCATTCCACGCAGTGAATTTTGTCTCTGACAAGGCAGAAGAACGCGGGAAATCTTCATGATTTTCAAGCTCTTATAACGCAGGCAGTGGCGAAATCCACCACGTGGAATTGCACGATATTTATGTGTTCTCAACCTAGGCCCCGCCGCTTCCGACCTCGTCCAGTATCCAGTCGCGGAAAGCAGATACCTTCGGCGGATCGGATCCCCGGTCGGGGCGCAGCAGATAATAGCCGAACTCGGTCGGTAACTCTTGTCCGAAGGGCTGGACGAGCCGGCCCGCCGCGAGATCGTTGCGGGCCAGCGACAGCCGGCCAAGGACGACGCCCTGACCATCGATCGCCGCTGAGAGGGCGTGATCGGCATAACTGAATCTGGGACCCCGGCTCGCATCTATCTCCTCATGGCCCGCCAGGTTCAACCACATTCGCCAATCGGTCCCTGCCCCTGCGATGCCTCCGTGCGAGGTCGAGTCGTCGTGCAGCAAAATATGATGGGCAAGGTCAGCCGGACTGTTCAGCGGATGGTCGCCGGTTGCCAGCTGTGGGCTGCACAGCGGGGCGATCGCTTCGGAAAACAGCTTGTCGACCGCCAGGTCGCGGTAGCCGCCGCGGCCGAAGCGGATCGCCAAATCCACCTCCCCGGTACGAAAATCAACGACCGACATATTGGCTGAAATCCGCAGATCGATATCGGGATGCGCGGCGCGGAACTTTTCGACACGCGGCACCAGCCATTTGCCGGCGAACGAGGGCGCCGTGCTTACCGTCAACGCACCGCTCTCCTCCTGGCGCCGCAGCAGCGCGACGGCCTCCTCCATTCGGTCGAACGCCTCGCTCAACAGGGGCAGGCATGTACGTCCCGCCTCGGTCAGGGCGATTTTGCGCGTCATCCGGACAAACAGCGCTGTCCCCAATATGTCCTCAAGCAGTTTGATCTGGTGAGAGATTGCCGAAGCGGTGACCCCCAACTCTTCCGCCGCCCTGGCGAAGCTCAGATGGCGGGCCGACGCTTCGAAAGCGCGCAGTGCATTCAGCGGCGGCAACTGACGAGCCATATTTAATACCTTAGTTTTTCTAATTTATCTGCTGAGAAAGGATCGTTTGTAAAATCCTGCGTTACTGCCAATTATCGTTACAGCACGAATGAGATGAATTCAACTTAATTCAAAGGAGTGACACCATGACGGACTCATACAGATCGGGAAATCCGAATTACCGCCCTTACATTGAGCGCGCGCGGCGTCTCCGCTCCGAGGCTTTTCATGCCGGATTGAGCTTTGCGGGCGGCGCGGCTCTGGCATGGCTGCGCAAGGGCCTGCAAAGATTGCAATGCCGGCAAAAGCAGCATCGCGCGGAACAGCAGCTCCTGTCCCTGAGCAGCGCTACCCTGAAGGATATTGGTCTGTCGAGGGGGGAGGTCTCCTGGCGCGTTCGCGAGGCCCTGCCCTGCTCGTGAGGGCTATGTGTGCGAGGCGCGCCGGCGACTGCCGGACCCGAGGGTCACAACGCCACCGTTTTCCCCTCGAACCGGCACAAATCGGCGATTAGGCAGCGCTCGCATTCAGGCTTGCGCGCTTTGCACACATAGCGTCCGTGCAGAATGAGCCAGTGATGGGCGTGGCGCATATATTTGCCGGGAATATTGGCGACCAGCCCTTGCTCGACCTCCAGCGGGTTCTTGCCCGGTGCGAGGCCCGTCCGGTTCGAGATACGGAAGATATGGGTGTCGACCGCCATGGTCGGCTCGCCGAAGGCGACATTGAGCACCACATTCGCCGTTTTGCGCCCGACGCCGGGAAGCGCCTCCAGCGCCTCGCGTGACTGGGGCACCTGGCTGCCATGATGCTCGATCAGCGCGGTTGACAGGCCGATGACATTCTTCGCCTTGTTGCGGAACAGGCCGATGGTCTTGACGCAATCGCGGACCTTGTCCTCGCCGAGCGCAACCATTTTCTCCGGCGTATCGGCGATGGCGAAGAGCGGTTTCGTCGCCTTGTTGACGCCGGCGTCGGTGGCCTGCGCCGACAGCACAACGGCGACGAGCAGCGTGTAGGCGTTCACATAGTCAAGCTCGCTGGTCGGCGCCGGGTCGGCGTCTGACAAGCGGCGGAACATTTCCTCGATCACGTCCGGCTTCAGCCTGGAACGCGGCTTCTTTGTCTTGGACCGTGCCGCCATATCTGATCTAGTATCTTTCCCGCAGGGGAGGGTGCTAAGGAGTTATGCGTCGTCGCGAACATCAAGCTATGGACCAGAGTCGCGGGTCAGCTCAAGTGGCTGACGGCGAAAAGTCCGGGCCCGAGGACGACGAGCCGCTTTTTTCCGCCGTCCTGACGCCGCACCGCTCGCTCAGCCCCAACGGCTTTTTCCTGCTGATGGCGGCGGTCGCCGCAGTGAGCTTTACCGCCGGCATTGCTTTTCTTATGGCTGGCGCCTGGCCGGTTCTGGGTTTCTTCGGGCTCGACGTCCTGCTCGTCTATTGGGCCTTCAGGGTGAACTATCGCTCCGCGCGTCTTTACGAGCAAGTGAACCTGACCAGCGACAGGCTCACACTGACGCGGGTGTCGCCGTCGGGGCGGGAGAAAAGCTGGGAATTCAATCCCTACTGGGTGCGCTGCCATATCCTGGCCCGGTCGGGGCGTGCGAGCCAGCTTTCCCTGAGGTCCCACGGCAAGACGTTGATCTTCGGCTCCTTTCTGAGCTCCGAGGAAAAGGAAGACTTCGCCACGTCGCTTTCCGGAGCGCTGCAGGACGCGCGCGGCGGCGTCCGCATCTAAAGACCAGCAAGAATCGGGTCGATTGCGCGGCTGCCCGGCGCTAGATTGCCATTCATGAGCGAATTGGCAACACAGGAAGTTTCAGCTGGCGGCGTGGCCCCGCGCGGCGACTATGCGCGGGTCAGCGCGGCCATTCATTATATTTCGGACAATTGGCGCGCGCAGCCGCCGCTTGACGATATCGCCGCCCATGTGGGCTTGAGCCCGTTTCACTTTCAGCGGCTTTTCAAGCGCTGGGCCGGGATCAGTCCGAAGGAATTCCTGCAGGCGCTGACGCTCGACCACGCCCGGGAAATGTTGAAAGGGTCGGCCAATCTCCTCGACACGGCACTTGAGCTCGGCATGTCGGGCCCGGCCCGGCTGCATGATCTGTTCGTCGATCACGAGGCGATGACGCCTGGCGACTACAAGCGCCGCGGCGCGGGGTTGCAAATGACTTACGGTTTTCACTCCTCGCCGTTTGGGAGCGCGCTTGTCATGATAACGCGCCATGGCGTCGCCGGCCTTGCCTTTGCCGATAGCGAAGATGATCGCCCCGGCGTTCTCGCCGACATGACGGCGCGCTGGCCGTGCGCCGTCTACGAGCACGACCCGGCGCGCACTGCGCCCTGTGCCGCGCGCATCTTCGATTCGCGCCGCTGGAAGCCTGAGGATCCGCTGAAACTGGTTCTGATCGGCACCGATTTCGAGGTTCGCGTCTGGGAAGCGCTTCTGAAACTGCCGTTCGGCCACGCCGCGACCTATTCCGACATCGCCGCCCATGTTTGCACACCAAAGGCGGCGCGGGCGGTGGGAAGCGCGGTTGGGCGCAACCCGATCTCATTCGTGGTGCCGTGCCACCGCGTGCTGCGCAAGGATGGCGGGCTCGGCGGCTATCATTGGGGCGTGACCCGCAAGCAGGCAATCATCGGCTGGGAGGCGGGGCGGGTCTGAAGCCTCGGCCGGGCCGGATCACGCTCCGGGCGTCACGCCGCCAGATCGCGCTTTTCGCAAACCGTTCCATCCTGGTTCAGCCGGTAGATGATCGGCACGCCGGTCGGCAGGTTGAGCTGCGTGACCTCGTCTCGGCCGAGATTGTCCAGCTTCATGATCACCGCCCTCAGCGAGTTGCCGTGCGCCGACACGATGACATTTTGGCCGGCGATCACCTTCGGCATGATCTCCGCCTCGAAATAGGGCAGCACGCGTTCCGCGGTGTCCTTCAGGCTCTCGCCCCCTGGCGGCGGTATATCGAAGGACCGGCGCCAGATATGCACCTGCTCCGCGCCGTGCTTTTCCGCCGTTTCGGCCTTGTTGAGGCCGACAAGGTCGCCATAGTCCCGCTCGTTCAGCGCCTGGTCGCGGACGGTCTCAAGCTCGGGCTGCCCCAGTTCCTTGAGAATAATCTCCAGCGTACGCTGGGCGCGGATCAGCGCCGAGGTGTAGGCGATGTCGAAGGTGATGCCCTCTTCGCGCAGCATCGCGCCGCCTTTCCTGGCCTCGGCGACGCCGAGATCGGTCAAATCGACATCCTTCCAGCCGGTGAACAGGTTTTTCGCATTCCACACGCTCTGCCCATGACGGACGAGCACCAGCACATTGTCCATTTGATCTTCTATCCCCGCCTCTTGTTCTACAGCCCCAGCACATCTTTCATGGCATAGATGCCGGGCGGTTTGCCCCGGCCCCAAAGCGCCGCCTTGACGGCGCCGCGCGCGAAGATCGCCCGGTCGGCGGCGCGGTGCGTTATCTCGACGCGCTCACCGTCCGCCGCAAAGATCACCGTATGCTCGCCGACGACGCTGCCGCCTCTGAGCGTCGCAAAGCCGATATCGCCGCGCTTGCGCGCGCCGGTATGCCCGTCGCGCGATCGAACGGAATGTTCCTCCAGATCAATACCCCGCCCCTCGGCGGCGGCGGCCCCGAGCATCAGCGCCGTGCCGGATGGCGCGTCGACCTTGTGGCGGTGGTGCATCTCGACGACTTCGATATCGAAATCCTCATCGAGCGCCGCGGCGACCTTGCGTGTCAGCTCGACCAGGAGGTTGACACCGAGGCTCATATTGCCGGCCTTGATAATCGTGGCGTGGCGCGCGGCGGCGGCGATTTTCCTTTCGTCCTCATCGGAGAAACCGGTGGTGCCAACGACATGCACAATGCGCGCCTGAGCGGCCAGCCCGGCGAAAGCGACGCTGGCCCGAGGTGCGGTGAAATCCAGTATCGCGTCGCATTGCGCGATCAGCTGGACGGGATCGTCGCTAACCGCCACGCCGGCGGCCCCGACACCGGCCAGCGCGCCGACATCCTGACCGAGAAATTCAGAGCCCGCCGTTTCAATCCCGCCGGCGACGGCGCATCCCTTGGCGTCATGCGCGGCGCGGGTCAGCTCGCGGCCCATGCGGCCCGCGGCGCCCATGATGGCAATCTTCATATCAGTCATGACCAGGCGCTCCGAGCTGTCTCCGGACAAGCCCTATAGCAACGCGCGCGCCGCATGGAAAGGCGGCAGCGCCGCTATTGCTCAGCGTCCTTTTTAATGCGTTCGAGCGAATCGCGGATAAATTGGTGTGCTTCCTCCGCCTCGCCCCAGCGGACTATCTTCACCCACTTGTCCTTCTCCAGGTCCTTGTAGTGTTCGAAGAAGTGGCCGATCTGATCGATCAGGATTTCCGGCAGGTCGCGATAGGAAGAAATCTCGCGGTAGAAGGGCGACAGATCGTCATGGGGAACGGCGAGGATCTTTTCATCCAGCCCTTTCTCGTCCTGCATGACGAGGACGCCGATCGGCCGGGAGCGAATAATAGCGCCCGGCATGACAGGCACCTGCCCGACGACCAGAATATCGACCGGGTCGCCATCCTCCGACAGGGTGTGGGGCAGGAAGCCGTAATTGGCCGGGTAATGCATCGGCGTATGCAGAAAGCGGTCCACCACCATCGCGCCGGAATTTTTGTCGAGTTCATATTTGATCGGGACACCGCCGAGGGGAATCTCGACAATCGCATTCACATCGTAAGGCGGGTTCTGGCCGATCGGTATGGCATCGATACGCACGGGGCAGGATCCTCGAATTCGGCTGAGTTCGCAACAGGTCCACACTCTGGGCCGCCTGCGCGATTTGCTCAATCACCTATTCTGTCTAGCGCGAGCGCCCCCATATATCCATATGAATGATGCACCGCCGGGCTTGCCGGATTGGGAGAACCGCCATGATCAGAAACGCCATGCCGCTGTTCGCCGCGCTCTTGCTCCTGTCCGCGGCGCCGGCGCGAGCAGGAGAGGTTTCGAGCCTCTACACGTCCCTCGATCTCGACAAATGCAAGCTGGTTGAGTCCAACCCCGACGAGGGCGGATCGGCGGTCTGGGACTGCAAGGGACATGAAGGGATGCGGGTTCGCGTCGCCGAAGGAGACTTGCGGTTCTTCGTGTCCTACGGCCCGGACGCGGCGAAGCAAACGGCCGCGGGGCAGACGCTCGGACCTTTCAACAATATCCACGGCACACTTGAATGGCGCGTCGAACGCAAGGGCCAACGCTGGGCGCCCTTCGCAACCATCCTTCGCTATTTCTGGGATTCCGGCGACGGCCGCAAGGGCCAGACCCTGGTTGTTACAAAGCTCGGACCGGACGATGCCTGCCACATCGCCCATGTCGAGACAGCCGGCAATCCGCGCGCCAACGAAATGGCGCGCGACGCGGCCGACAGGCACGCGCGCGATTTCGACTGCGCGGCATCCCGCTCGATGCGCTACATGCCGGGCGGCGCGCAGAGCGGAAACTGACAAGCGTGCAACCTCCCCGCCGTCCCCGGCGGCCCGGCCTAGACCACGTTGAGCATCTTGCGGGCATATTCAGGTAACGGTTCGGCCAATGGCGCAGGTTCCGACGCGGGCGCGGATGAAGCCTCCCCTGGCGCGTCAGGCACCCGGGCCTGCGACATGTCCTGCACGGCGCGCGCGGGAGCGTCCGCGGGCATTTGCGCCGGTTGCGGGGGAGCCGCGGACACCGGGACGCCGAGCACCGGTGCACCGGGCGCCGCGACAATCGCTTGAGCGGGGTCATCGGGCACCGGCAATACCTGCGGCCGTTCTGGAAGGATTTCCGGGCGGGGACGGCCGAACAGGAAACCCTGAACCTCGTTGCAGCCAAGGCGGCGCAAATAGTCGGCCTGGGCATTGGTCTCGACCCCTTCGGCAGTAATGGTGACATTGAGCGATTTGCCGAGCCCGATAATGGTGCTGACAATAGAGCTCCGCTCGGGCTCCGCATCGATCAAGTCGATGAAGGACCGGTCGATCTTTATTTTCCGCACGGGGAAGCGGGTCAGATAGCTCAGGCTCGAGTAACCGGTGCCGAAATCGTCGAGCACCAGGGAGACACCGATATCGGTGAGTTTTTTCAGGGTTTCGATCGTCTCCTCGGTGTTCTTCAGGAGCAGGTTTTCGGTGATTTCCAGCAGCAGCCGGCTGGCCGGGAAACCGGTCTCGTCAAGCACCCGGGTTATCGTCGCGCCGATGTCATGGGAGCGGAACTGCGCCGGCGACAGATTCACCGAGAGCGTTGTGTCGTGCGGCCAGCCGAGCGCGTAGCCGCAGGCCTCTTGCAGAACCCATTCGCCCAATATGCCGATCAGGCCCATTTCCTCGGCGATCGGAATAAACACGCTTGGCGGGACATCGCCCCGTTCGCTGTGTTGCCAGCGGGCAAGCGCTTCATAGCCGGTCAACTGGCCGGTACGCAGATCAAACTGCGGCTGATAGTGAATTGTCAGCTCGTCGTTGCGCAGGGCACGGCGCAAATCGCTCGACATCGCGCGGCGGTCCTGGACCGTACGGTCCATTTCCGGCTCGAAAAAGCGGAAGGTATTCCGGCCGTCATGCTTGGCGCGATAGAGCGCCAGGTCGGCATTGTTCAGCAGGGTGTCGGCATCGGTCCCTTCATTCGGCGAGAAAGTGATGCCGACGCTGGCCGACGTCGAAATTGTATGTCCGTCAATCTCGAAAGTCCTCGACAGCGAGTCGCAAATTCGCCGGGCGATCGGGATCGTATCGTTCGGATCGTCGATATCTTCTGCAATAATGGCAAACTCGTCGCCGCCCAGGCGCGCTACGACATCGGTTTCACGTACGCATTCAAGCAGCCGATTTGCCGTTTCCTTCAGCAGCATATCACCGGCCTTGTGGCCAAGCGTGTCGTTGACGTCCTTGAAGCGATCGAGATCGAGACACATCACCGCCAGCAGGTTTTGAGAGCGCTTGGCCCGGGCGACCCCCTGTTCAAGGCGATGCTGCATCTGAACCCGATTGGACAGGCCGGTCAGTGGATCATGCATGGCGAGGAAGCGGATCTGGTCTTCCGCTTTCCACCGCTCGCGGATACGCCGGAAGGCGACCGCCGCGGGAATGGAATACCCCAATACGATCAGCAGGCTGGTCATGACCGACGCGGCAACCAGGGCGACTTTCGACATGGTCGCGGCGGTGGACTGGTCGATTTCGAGCGCATAGACTCGGGAGATCGTCAGACTGTCGATCACCGGCACCAGGATCATTTTCCGGAAATCCGCCGACACGTGACCCGCGGTTCGCAAATCCTCCACGACCCGGGTGCTGCGCATTCCAAGAGCCTTGTGGAAGTCAGCCCTGAAGGTGTCGTCGGTAAGAATGCTGGCCAAGGCCGCCGGCGTGAAATTCGTGCTCCGCAAAATCGGTGTTCCGGTCCTGTCGAGCAGCGCGAAATCGATGACGCGGCTGACATGGTTCTCGGAGTCGAGCAGCTCGGTGATTCCCCTGATCCAACCGGAGAAAATACGGTCGACGCCAGCAAGAAGGCCGGTTACCTGGCGCGCGGAAGGAGCGATTTTCGTCCTGGACGCGCCAAATTCAAGAGGCGGGTTTTGCAGTTTCCTCAGCAGCTCGGGAGCCGTGACCGTGATCCTGCGTCCTGCGACTTCTCCAATACCGCTTGCGTCGAGCAGTTGAAGCTCCCGCTCGACCCGCTCAACCCACGCGGCGGACGCCTGGCGCGCGTCGGTGGAGAGCGCATACTGGACGGTCGACCGGCCCGATACGAATCCCGCGACAACGGTAAAAAGACCGAGGATGAGGAGACCTACCATGACCATTCGGTCGCGCATGAAGAACAAATTGAACATCATTGCCTCATTTGACTATATATCGAGAGCGATGCTAGCAATGAAAAATTAAAAGAGCGGGAAAAGGAGTCGTAGAATTTGATATTGTTGTGTTTATATACAATTTTAGTAAATATGATTATTCATTATATCTTGTGTTTTACAAGCGTTACTTGTTTTTCTGGGTATCAATGCCAGGCAAAGCCGATTTTTTTCAATGAAGTCGCCCCGAAGCTCTCAAAGACTTCCGACACGGGACGGCCGCCCAGGCGGCGGTAAAAGCCGCATGCCGACTCATTGTCGGCCAGGGCCCAGACAATGAGGCCGTCGCGACCGCTGGCCGACAGTTTCCCGCGCGCCGCGTCGAACAGGCGCCGCCCGAACCCGGCGCCCTGATAAACCGGAGCAACATAAAGCTCGAATATCTCTCCCGAATAGGGTGTGCCGCGCATTCGACTCCGCCCGAAGGTGGCATAGCCGGCCGCCGCACCGTCGAAGGTGAGCATCAGAGCCGGCATATTCCGCTCGAGAGACCTCTGCCACCAGCCGGCCCCCCGTCTGGCAATCATTTGCGAAAGCGGCAGATGCGGGATAATGCCCTGATAGGCGTAGCGCCAGGCCTCTTCATGGGCGCGCGCCAAGCTCTCCGCATCTTCAGGGCGCGGGTCGCGCAGCGATATATCGCATGTCGTCATAAGGCGTGATGATAACCCGGCGTGCTCTCGGTGCAACAGCCTTTAGGGTTTTGACGCTAGGACGCGGCCCGGCGTTCGGCGCTCTTGCGCTCATGGGGGTTGAGGTAGCGCTTGCGCATGCGGATCGACTCCGGCGTGATCTCGACCAGTTCGTCGTCCTGAACGAAAGCCAGCGCTTTTTCGAGCGTCAGAATCGTCGGCGGCGTCAGGGCGACGGCATCATCGCGCCCGGCCGCGCGGATATTTGTGAGTTTCTTGCCTTTCAGCACATTCACTTCCAGATCGTTGCTGCGCGTGTGCCCGCCGACGATCATGCCCTCATAGACGCGCGTGCCCGGAGTAATCATCAAAGGTCCCCGGTCCTCCAGGTTCCACAGCGCGAAGGCGACAGCATTGCCTTGCGCGTTGGAAATCAAAACCCCGGTGCGCCGGCCCTGGATGGCGCCCTTGTAAGGTGCATAGCTGTGAAATGTCCGGTTCATGACCGCCGTGCCGCGCGTGTCGGTCAAAAGCTCGCCGAGATAACCAATGAGACCGCGCGTCGGCGCGAGAAATGTCAGATTCTGCTGGCCGCCGCTGGAGGGTTTCATCTCCATCAGCGCGGCCTTGCGCTCGGTGAGTTTCTGTACCACCGCGCCGGTGAATTCTTCATTCACGTCAATGAAGACCTCCTCCATCGGCTCTAGCCGCTGACCGGTATCGGGGTCGGTTCGCATGACGACCTGCGGACGCGATACGGTAAGCTCGAAGCCTTCGCGGCGCATTGTCTCGATCAGGATGGCGAGCTGCAATTCGCCGCGCCCGGCGACTTCAAAGGAGTCCTTGTCGCCGGTATCGGTAATCGTCAGCGCCACATTTCCTTCCGCCTCGCGCATGAGCCGTTCGCGGATGACCCGGCTCTGGACCTTGGAGCCTTCCTGACCGGCCAGGGGGCCGTCATTGATGCGGAAGGTCATGGCCAGTGTGGGCGGATCGACCGGCTGGGCCGGCAGGGCGGCCTCCACGCTCGCATCGCACAACGTGTCGGATACGGTCGCCTTGGACAGCCCGGCGATGGCGACAATGTCGCCCGCCTGCGCCGCGTCGATGCCGACGCGCTCCAGGCCGTCGAATGACAGCAGCTTGGTGATGCGTCCGCGCTCGACTTCCTCGCCATCATGGTTGAGCGCCTTGACGCCGGCATTGGCGGCAATCGATCCGCTGGTAATGCGACCGGTGAGAATGCGGCCAAGAAACGGGTCCGCTTCCAGCGTCGTCGCCAGCATCGAAAATGCGCCTTTTTCCACCGGCGGCGGGGATACATGGGACAGGACCAGATCGAATAGCGGGCCCATGCCCTCCTTTGGACCCTCCGGCTCGTTCGCCATCCACCCCTCTTTGGCGGAGCCGTACAGAATGGGAAAGTCGAGCTGTTCATCGGAGGCGTCGAGCGCGGCAAACAGGTCGAACACCTCATTGACGACTTCGCCATGGCGTTCGTCGCTCTTGTCGATCTTGTTGACGGCGACGATGGGTTTGAGGCCGATCTTGAGCGCCTTGGACACCACGAATTTGGTCTGCGGCATCGGCCCTTCCGCGGCATCGACCAGCACGATCGCGCCATCCACCATGTTGAGGATGCGCTCCACCTCGCCGCCAAAATCGGCGTGGCCCGGCGTGTCGACGATGTTGATGCGGGTGTCTTTCCATTGCAGCGACGTGCATTTCGCCAAAATGGTAATGCCGCGCTCGCGCTCAAGGTCGTTTGAGTCCATCGCCCGTTCCGCGACTTTCTGATTGTCGCGGAAAGCTCCGGACTGCCTGAGCAGGACGTCGATCAGCGTCGTCTTCCCATGATCGACATGGGCGATGATGGCAATATTCCTAAGGGGCATTGAATTCTCTTGTGGCCCGCCGGGGGCGTCTTCGCCGCCCTTATAGAGGGATAATGGTGCACTGCGCAATGAGTGCCTGCACGAACGGCTTGCACACTTTGTGCATGGTTAGCGGAGGGAGGCGTTTCAGCATCCCATTTTGAAACAGGTGGAGGCGGAAATGAGTGTTGCCAGCAGCGATGTGTATCTGAAGGAAAAGACCCGGCGGGCAGTGAAGATAACGGTTAACGACGGGATGGTGCTTGACGGCAGCCTCGTTGTTCCCAAGACACGCTGCATCATGGAAATTCTGAACGGACCGCAACCTTTCATCGAATTCGAGGCAGCGGGCGGCGGGCGGATTTACCTTTCCAAACCCGCTATTCGCTCCGTCCAGGCGATGGATTATCCCCGGCCTGCCGGCTAGGTCATGAACCGAAAAACGGGTGTATGAGCCGGACCGGCCCGTCCGCGCTACCTTTTGCGCTTGCGCGCCGCCAGGAATCGGAGCCGCGCACCATATGCGTGGTACGGACCCTCACAGCACCTATTCCCAAATGTTACCTGACCACCAGCCGGTAGCTTGCATGACAGGCGACACAGTTCTGCATCAGGACACCAAGCTTTTCCGTTGTTATCTGCACGTCGCCCAATTCTGTTGCTTCGCGCGCAAGTCCGTCGAACTGTTTATGGGTGGGTCCGCCCAGTTCCTTGAAGCCCATAGGCAGCTTGCGCATCAGCGAACCGGGAATGTCATGGGTCGCTGCCATACCGCTACGCTCTGCGGCTTTCGCCACGGCATTCATGTCATTGGCGGCCAGCCCTTGTACAATTTTCTGAATGCTGTCCAGAAAGCCGCGCATTTCTGTCAGTATGATGTTTCTTTCCTCCGCCGTGAGCTCGATCGCCATGCGGTCATCACTGGCCGCCGCCTGCCCACGATCGATGATCATATACGCCGCGCCCGCGATCAGCATGAGTAGGGCTAGAAGTGTGATCCTGTAGCTGGTCATTGTGTTCTCCATCGCCCTTACGCACTCAGACCGCCTCAAAGGGTTGGCACATCGAGCACCGAAAAACCGTTGCGCCTGAGTCAGATGCTGGAGTATCCGAGGCCGCACGGCTAGTTGAAAGAGGTTTTTACACCTTCCGCTTGCGCGCCGCCAGGCTCCTCAAACGGAGCGCATTCAGCCGGATGAAGCCTTCCGCGTCGCTCTGGTCGTAAGCGCCCTTGTCATCCTCGAAAGTGACGAGATCTTCCGAATAGAGCGAATGGGGCGAGGCGCGCCCGGCGACAATGACATTGCCCTTGTAGAGCTGAAGCCGCACCGTGCCGGTGACACATTCCTGCGACTTGTCGACGAGCGCCTGCAGCATTTCGCGCTCCGGCGCGAACCAGAATCCATAGTAAACGAGTTCCGCATAGCGCGGCATGAGCTGGTCTTTGAGATGCGCCGCCTCGCGGTCGAGGGTGAGCGATTCCATCGCCCGGTGCGCGGCGAGCAGGATTGTGCCGCCGGGCGTCTCATAGATGCCGCGCGATTTCATGCCGACGAAACGGTTCTCGACAAGATCGACCCGGCCAATGCCATTGTCGCGCCCGAGATCGTTGAGCGCGGCCAGCAGCGCCGCCGGCGAGAGCGCCTTGCCGTTCAGCGAAACCGGATTTCCCGTCTCGAAGCCGATTTCGATTTCCGTCGTTTTATCGGGCGCGTCCTGCGGGGAAAGCGTGCGCATGAAGACATAGTCCGGCGGGCTTTGCGCCGGGTCCTCCAGCACTTTGCCCTCCGATGAGGAATGCAGCAGGTTGGCGTCCACCGAAAAGGGCGCTTCGCCGCGCTTGTCCTTGGGCACCGGTATCTGGTGCTGTTCGGCAAATTCGATCAAATCCTCGCGGGACTTGTAATCCCATTCGCGCCAGGGCGCGATCACCTTGATGTCGGGATCGAGCGCATAGGCCGCCAGCTCGAAACGCACCTGGTCGTTGCCCTTGCCCGTCGCGCCGTGGGAAATCGCATCCGCACCGGTCTCATGGGCGATCTCGACCAGCCGCTTGGAAATCAGCGGCCGCGCTATCGAAGTGCCAAGCAGATACACGCCTTCATAAAGCGCGTTGGCGCGGAACATCGGAAACACGAAATCACGCACGAATTCCTCGCGCAAATCCTCGATATAAATCTCCTTGATGCCGAGCAGTTCGGCCTTCGCCTTCGCCGGCTCCAGCTCCTCGCCCTGGCCCAGATCGGCGGTGAAGGTCACCACTTCACAGCCATAGGTCTCGGTCAGCCATTTCAGGATGATCGATGTGTCGAGCCCGCCGGAATAGGCGAGTACAACTTTCTTGATGTCTTTTTGTCCTGCCATTGGATTCCCACCGCGCCTGCGCCGAATTGCGGCGCACTATAGGGTTTCATCGCCCGTCGGCAAGTCTTCTGATCGACAGCTGGAATGGCGCGATATGCCCGGTTAACTGGATGTTAAGCATCAAATGCAACTTTTACGTGTGCATCCGCCTACACCCCGGCGGCCGCCATGAAGCCACTTCCTTGTGCGAACGCTCCATGCCGGACGCGCATTACTCCAGGCGCCCGTGGTCCGTCCCGAACTGGACCGCGGGCGTTTGCTCCCCCCGACGCAGCACCGTCAAGAATTTTCCAGGGCTTTCGCGGCGCGGATTCAGACCTTATGGTCTGGGCATGCCCGCGCTCGATTTCTGGTACGAATTTGCATCCACTTATTCCTATCTCTCGGTGATGAGGATCGAGGACGAAGCGGCGCGCGCCGGCGTGGAGATCCGCTGGCGGCCATTCCTGCTCGGGCCGATCTTCGCCGGACAGGGCTGGGATAATTCGCCTTTCAACATTTACCCCGCCAAGGGGCGCTACATGTTCCGCGACATGGAGCGGCTGTGCGCCGCGCGCGGCCTTGCGTTCAAGCGGCCGCAACCTTTCCCGCAAAACGGGCTCCTTGCCGCGCGGCTTGGCGTGATCGGCGCGGCGGAAGGGTGGGTCGCCTCCTTCACCAGGGCCGTGTTCCATGCCGAATTCGCGCAGGGCGCGCAGATATCCGAACCGGTGGTTCTGGCGCAATGTCTGGGCGGAGCGGCCCCCGGCGCCAAAGCCGCACTTGTGCGCATCGGCGAGGACGGGATAAAGAATCTGTTGCGCGCCCAAACGGAAGAAGCCCGGGCGCGCGGGCTTTTCGGCGCGCCGACTTTCGTGACCGCGGACGGCGAATTATTCTGGGGCGACGACCGGATGGAACAGGCGCTTCAATGGGCAAAGACGATCGACGCGTCTGTCAAGCCTTCCGCCCCGCCAGAAGCCAGTAAATGAAACCGCCGGTGAAGCCGGCCGCCGCGAACAGCGTCATATAATCGGCCGCGGGCGCGCCCGCGCCGTTCGCCGCGTCGCCGGGCCCCGCGAGCAGCGGGATCGCGGCGAGCGCCGCGCCGCCGGCCAGCGTGTAATAGAGCCCGGAGCGGATGTGGAATAATTCGCCGACCAGAACCGCCGCGACCGCCGGAACCGCGGTCAGCGCCGGCGTGACGGCAGTGACGAAAAACAGCGCGCCGAAGGCGTCCGACCCATACCAGATCAACTCATCGCCATGCGCTTCGGCAAAGCCCCGGAAAGCCTCGCCGGCCCAAAGCGTGCCCATGGCGAACAGCGCGACAATGGCGAAAAAGGACGACAGGCAGAAAGTGAGCCCGATCCAAATCCAGCGGACAATGGTGTCGAGGATCATTTTGCTGTGGCCGCCACGCGCGCGCGCTGCTTGAGGCTGGCGGATTTCAGCTGGCCGCAGGCGGCCATGATATCGCGGCCTCTGGGCGAGCGCACCGGGGACGCGTAACCGGCCCGGTTCACCACCTCGGCGAAGGTCTCGATCTGCTCCCAATCGGAACATTCATACGGCGCGCCGGGCCAGGGATTGAAGGGAATGAGATTGATCTTGGCCGGAATGCCCTTGAGCAGGCGGACCAGATCCTTCGCCTCGGCAATCGAATCGTTGACGCCCTTGAGCATTACATATTCGAAGGTGATGCGCTTGGCGTTGGAGAGCGAGGGATATTGGCGGCAGGCCTCCAGCAATTCGGCAATCGGCCATTTGCGGTTGATCGGCACCAGTTCGTTCCGCAATTCGTCGCGCACGCCATGCAGGGAGATGGCGAGCATGGTATTCGCCTCCGCCCCCCAGCGCGGAATTTCAGGAACCACGCCCGATGTCGAGAGCGTTATCCGGCGTTTCGAGAAGGCGAGCCCGTCGCTGGCCGAAGCGATGCCCATCGCATCGCGGACATGCTCGAAATTATAAAGCGGCTCGCCCATGCCCATCAGCACGATATTGGTGATCTTGCGCTCCGATTCCGGCAAGCCACGCGGGTCGTCGGCTTCCGCGCCCGGCCAGTCGCCGATACGGTCGCGCGCGACCATGATCTGGCCGACGATCTCTCCCGGCGTCAGATTGCGCACCAGCGGCTGAGTGCCGGTATGGCAGAAAGAGCAGTTCAGCGTGCAGCCGACCTGGCTGGAGATGCACAAGGTGCCGCGGGTCTCTTCCGGGATATAGACGGTCTCGACCTCCGGGCCCCCGGCGCCCGGCGCGGCGGGGGCAAGCCGCAGCAGCCATTTGCGCGTGCCGTCGGCGGAGACCTGCTCGGAGACAATGTCCGGCCGCGCCAGACAATAATGCTCGCCGAGCTGCGCCCGCAGATCTTTCGACAAGACGGTCATCTGGTCAAAGGCGGTGGCGCCGCGCGCATAGAGCCAGTTCCACAGCTGCGCCACGCGCATGGCCCGCGCTTTCTCCGGCACGTCCAGCCGGGCGAAGACTTGCGCCAGCTCGCCGCGGCCGAGCCCGACGAGGGAAGGTTTGTCCAACAGGGCGTTCATGGTGCCGGCGTCATAGCACAGCCGGCGGGCGCGCAACATAAATCACGCTGCCGCGCGGTTTGGACTCAAAACAGCCGCGCTATACCCGCCACAATGCCTGGGCCCAAAAGAAAAACGCCTCCCCGGGGATGTGGGAGGCGTTTTACGGTGACAGTGGGAGGAATGGTGGAGCCAGTCTTGCCCAGTTCCCTGGTTCAATCCCTGGCCCGGTTTCCTGTGTCCGTCGATGATCTGGATATAGGCGCCGGCGCCGGGAAGCGGTGTGCAATCGGTCACACAGCGGCAAGGAGCCGGGCACACGGCGCGCGATGCGGGTCTCCTTTTCTCTAGGGACATTCCTTGGCAAGGCGATCCAGCGCGGCGGACAGGCCATTGAGCGAATATTTGTCCGTCGTCAGCGTGCCGCGCGTGGAGCGGCCCTGAATGGTCAACTGCGCGCCGCCCTTCATCGCCGCGACGAGCTTGTTCTCGTCGGCGCGTTTTTCAAGGAACGCGCCTTCCGCCTTGGTGAACAGCTTGAAGGAGGTTTCGCCGATCTTGGCCTGGACCGGAACGCCGGCTTTCAGCGGATAGCCCATCTTGACGCTGATCTCGTTGGCGACTTTTTCCGCCGGATAGCGCGAGATATAGAAATAGATCGGCCCGCGCTTGACGCCCTTGGGCGCAGAGCTCTTCGGCTGGGAGACTACGAAGCACACCTTTTTCTTCGCGCCCGCGCTCACATGCGCCGCCCAGTCCTTATATGTTTCAAGAAGTTTTGCCTCTTGCGCGAAAACTGGCGCCGAAAAGACTACCAGCGACGCAAAGCTAGCCGCAATCAACCCGCGCATTGGCCCCATCCCCCATATCCGCATTGCCGGAATCATAACGCTATCATTTTCGCTTTACCAGACATCGCAACAGTTTCCATGCCGCGATCCGCTATTTTTTTCTAAATTTCACCGCGCCGCGCACATGTTCCGGCAGCGGTTCGCCGCTCGCCCCCTCGCCAACCGGCCGCGGCGCGAAACGCCCCAATGTCTTTACCCTGTCATACATCACGATTGCGCCGGCCATGGCGACATTAATGCAAAAGGCGGTCGGAATCCGCACCACATGATCGCACTTTTGCACGATTTCCGGCGACAAAGCGCCGCGCTCGGGCCCCAATATGTAAGCCGCCTGCAGCGGATGGCGAAAACTCGGCAGCTCGGCTGCATCCTCCAGCAACTCCACCCCGACCAGCCGGCACGCCTGGGGCAGCGCCATGTCGGCGGCACCGTCCCAATTGTAGAGCGGAAGATGCGCCGGGGCTTTCGAGGTGTCCGAATATCCCTCGACCGCCCGATACTGCGCGCCGACGGTGAAAACGAAACTGGCGCCGAAGGCGTGGGCGGAGCGAATCATGTTGCCCAGGTTGAGCGGTTTGGAGATGCCTTGCGCCCCGATCGCGAAATATCCGCGCGCGCCGCCTCCGGATTTTTCCCAATTCCCGGTCATCGAATCCCATTTGTTGCCAAGCCTCGTCTTCATAGCGGGGATGTGCGGGGTGGTGCAAATCCCGCGCGGCTGCGCTAGGTCATGAATTCAGAGCGGCAGAGTCAGCAAAGAGAGTGGACATATGAAGGCGGCGTTGTGCCGGGAATTCGGCGGACCGGAAAAAATTACCGTGGAAGATATCCCCGAGCCGAAAGCGGGACCGGGCGAGGCGGTCGTCAGGGTCGGCGCGGCGGCGCTCAATTTTTTCGACACCCTGGTGATCCGCGACAAATATCAGCACAAGCCCGCGATGCCGTTTTCGCCGGGCGCCGAGGTGGCCGGCACGATAGACAGCGTCGGCGAGGGCGTATCGGGTCTCGAGACGGGCCAGAGGGTCATCGCCTATCTGCGGTTCAACGGCTGCCGCGAAAAGGTCGTTGCCGCGGCCGACAGCCTCATTCCCATTCCAGAGGGCGTGAGCGACGAAATCGCCTGCGGCGTGACCATCACCTATGGCACGGCTTTTCACGGGCTGAAGGACCGGGGCCGTCTCGAGGCCGGCCAGAGCGTCGCCATCCTCGGCGCGTCGGGCGGCGCCGGGCTCGCGGCGCTTGAAATCGCCAAGCGGCTGGGCGCGCGGGTCATCGCCTGCGCGTCGTCGGCCGATAAACTCGCCGTTTGCGCCGATCATGGCGCCGATGAGGGCATCAATTACGCGGCAGAAGATTTGAAAGCGAGGCTGCGCGAGCTGACCGGCGGCACAGGCGCGGACGTGATCTATGACTGCGTCGGCGGCGATTATGCCGAACCCGCCTTCCGCTCGATCGCCTGGGAGGGGCGCTATCTCGTCGTCGGCTTCGCGGCGGGCAAAATCCCGAAAATGCCGCTCAACCTGCCGCTGCTCAAAAGCGCCGATATCGCCGGCGTGTTCTGGGGCGCGTGGGCGGAACGCGAACCGAACCAGAACCGCGCCAATATCGAACAGGTGCTCGCCTGGTGCGCGGCCGGCGAACTGACGCCGCATATCCACGGCGTCTACCCGCTCGGCGATATCGTCGAGGCGCTCAGCGTGATCGACAACCGGCAGGCCAAGGGCAAGGTGGTGGTGAAGCCGTGAGGGTGGTTATCTACTCCGTCACCGCGCCTTCGCCGAAACCGCTTCCCGCCGTCGCATATTCCTCGCGCGGCGGGGCGAATATATCGAGCACGGTGGCGCCGTCGGGGCCCGCCTCGAAGGTGTGTTCGACATCGCCCGGGGTGCGCCAGAAATCGCCCTCGCCAACGGCAATTTCCGCGCCGCCTTGCGTGCGCGTGCCGCTTCCCGCAAGCAGGACGCCCCACTGTTCCTGCGGGTGGGCGTGCAGCTTGCCCTTGTGACCCGGCGCGATTGTCACCACCGAGACCATCGCCTGGTCGCCGGGGAATATGCGCGCGTCGACGCCCTCGCTGAGCGCGCGGTTAAGCCCCTGGCTCATATCGTGCAGATTGAAAAAATTGTCGTTGCTCACCTGGAAGTCCCCTCCGGCGCTGTCGTCGCGCACCCTGTCCGGTTGTTGAATTAAGGGTGTCAGTTTGACAGAGGATAGCCCGCCTCTTCAAGAAATTGCTTCAGCGCGTCGGGAAATTTCAGCTGCAGCAGCTTGCCGGGACAATCGCCGCGCGAGTCGCGCTTGACCGAACAGCGCTCCAGCCCCCAGTCCGATTTCCGGTCATAATATTTACGCGCGAATTCAAAAGCTTCCGCGCCCTCGCCCAGCCTTATTTTCTGGCCGACATAGCCGGCGAGGAAGCCGTTCGATTCAGCGAAGCCGCCGGCATTTCCCTGAACCATCCCGGCAAGCGAGTCGCGTTGCGATTCGAAAAAATCCTTATGGCCGCTGACGTCAACGATGCGCCCGCCCTCCAGCCGCAGCACCTGCAGCGGCGCGGCGGAACAGGCATAACAGCCGAAGGTGTAGAGAAAGGCATTGTCGCGCAGGGCCAGCTCGTAGCGGCCGTCGCCATCGAGATCGCTCGCGGCCAGCGGTCCGCCGTCGAACGCACCGGCCTCGATTTCCCGCCATTTCCTGCCGTCCTTGCCCGACGTTATGATGCGCGTGTCGGAGCAGCAATGAGCGCCGCCGGTATAGCTTGAGAAAACGATCTCCGGATAGGGGTTGCCTCCCTCCATCTCGACCAGCTGAACCAGAAAGGAGGGAAAAGAGGCGAAACCTTCCGACCCTTCCGATGTGAAAACGGTTTGCCCGCTCAAGGAAAGCGTCAGATGCGGCGCGCGCGGCATGTCCGGGTCGTTACTGTTTTCCGGCGTCATTGTCACCGTGATCCGCAATTTCCCCGATCGAAGCTCCCATGGCCCCTTCGGCGGCGGGTCGGAAAAGCCCGGGTCGATCATTGACGTGGAGGGTTGCCGAAAGAGCGGGATCGCCGCCTTCAGATGCGCCGCGTTCTGGGCGCGCAACTCCCGCTGGAAGGCGCCGTCGTCCGCGCTTCGGGCCGCGCCGGGAACAAAAATCAGCGCCGCCGCGGCAATTGCCAGCACGCTCCGGTTGCCGATCGCTCTCATGGTCTCACCTGTCGCATCGCCGGTTGGAATCGCCCAAGGGGGTCGCACTTGCACGGCTGAACGCTTATTCTTCCCTTTCGCATGATGCCGAAGGGTGGAAGAATGGACCCCGCGCGATGACATTATGGACGAAAATAAGGACAATCGTCGACAAACTCGGCGATGGTGCCGAACAACAGGTCGATCTCGGCGAGGAGGAGGTGCGCCTCGCCGCCGCCGCGCTTCTCGTTCACGCAACCGTTGTCGACGGCGAAGTCGACCGCCGCGAGGGCGAGGTGCTGCGCGACGTTCTGGAGCGGCGCTTCGAACTCGATCACGGGCAGTCGGGACAGCTGATCAAACAGGCCGCGCAAAAGGAACAGGAAGCGGTGGACCTGTACGGCTTCACCAGCGTGCTGACCCGGCGGCTGGACCGCGAGGGCCGGCTGAAGGTCGTCGAAATGTTGTGGGAGGTCGTGGTCGCGGACGGGGTCATCCACGAATTCGAGGCCAATCTGGTCTGGCGTGCCGCGGAGTTGCTGGGCGTCACCTCGCGCGACCGGGTGATTTTGCGCAAGCGCGTCGAGAACCGCCACGGCTAGCGGAGCGAAAGGATCGCTTTAAAAAAGGGCAGGGGCGCACAGGGGCGCAGGGTGTGACCAACAGCACTTGCCGCTTGCCCATTTGACACAATTTACCGTTTCACTGCTATAGAAGCGGGACAATGACGCAGATGCTATATCGACAGGACGGCATAACCAGCGAACCAACGCCGGACCTGACGCGCCTGCGGGGACGCCGGCCGGCACGCGGCCAGACGAAAAAACCCGTCCTGATCGTTGTCCACCAGCGCCACTCCTGCCCGGGCCATGTCGGCAACTGGTTCCGTACGCAGGGATATCCGCTCGATATTCGCCGCCCCAGCCTTGGCGACACCCTGCCCGAGACGTTGGAGGGTCACATCGGCGCGGTGATTTTCGGCGGCCCGCAAAGCGCCAACGACAATCGGGATTTCATCCTGGCCGAGACGGACTGGATCGGCGTTCCGCTGCGCGAAAACAAGCCGTTCCTCGGCATTTGCCTCGGCGCGCAGATGCTGGCCCGTCATCTTGGCGCCAGCGTGGACTTTCATCCCGACGGCTTTGCGGAGATTGGCTATTACAGAATCGAGCCGACGCCGGAAGGCGCCGCGCTTCTCGACTGGCCCCGGTATGTCTACCAGTGGCACCGGGAGGGATTCACGCTTCCCGCCGGAGCGGAGCTGCTCGCGCGCGGCGAGATTTTCAAGCATCAGGCCTATCGCTACGGCAGCGCATTCGGAATCCAGTTCCATCCGGAAATCACCCACGCCCTGGTCAACCGCTGGTCGACGCGTTCATCGCACCGCCTGGCGCTTCCCGGTGCGCGGCCCCGCGGCGCGCATTTCAACGGCCATGTGGCATACGGCCCCGGTCAGCGGCGCTGGCTGTCCGATTTGCTGAGCGGCTGGGTCAAGGCGGACGCGGACGCCTCCTGACATCGCAACTGCGGCCGAAGACCCGGCAACTTGTGCCGGGCGTCGGCTAACATTGCCGACCGGCCGGCAAAAGCCTCCAAGCAGATCACTACATTTAGTATATAACCCTTGGTGTAATTCTATATGTAGATGGAACCCGCTGCTTACGGATTGGCAAGGCCTTTGCTTTATTAAGTGTCGTACCGGTTCAAAGGTGTTGCGTTGCCGGTACATGGAATTGCGGGAGAGGGCGCGTTCTAGTAGGTAGTGACCCCTTCCTTTTGTCTTCTCCCGCAAATTCTCCGCCCGCGCGCACCGCGCCCGCGGGACGCAAATACCCTCAATGCGGCAAAACCCCGTTGTGGCTGGCGATTTCGTGGCGCCGATGGCGCCGGACTTCAGGCCTTCGCCTTGGCGCCCTTATCGTTGGTTTTCCCGCGCAGTATCGCGAACTCCTTCTCCGCCTGCACGAGCGTCTGCACGGTCTGGTCCAGCAGTGCGTAGGTGGTCCCGGGAAACAGGATCAGGAACTCGTTGAAACGCTCATTTTCAAGCGAAAGCAGCACGGAATCCTCAACACAAACGACGGTTGCCGTCCGAAAATGCGTGAAAAGGCCATATTCACCGACAATGCCGCCAACGCCAATCCGGGGAAGATTGCCGTCGCTTCGCTTCAGCTTGACCTCGAGCAAGCCCGAAGCGACGATGAAAATCCGGTCCGCCGGTTCGCCTTCCTCGCACAGCGTCTGTCCCTTGGTGAAATATTCGACGCGCAAAGATTCCGCGAATGCCCGCAGATCCGAGGACGGCACCTTACGGAAGAAATTGGAGCCCCTGAGGGTGTCGATTTTTGCGGCGGTATCCATTTACCCGGTCCTGGAGTCAGCCGATCACCCGGCGGAACTCTTCATTGTTTTTCATCAGTGTTTCATAGTCGCCCGACGCATGCAGGCGACCGTCATGCACCATCAAAACCTGATCTGCCGCCTGTGCCAAATCACGATCGTGAGTAATGGCGATGATGGTCCTGGTCGAGGCGCACTGCTTCAATAATTCGTTGATCTGGCGGCGGCCGCGCGGATCGAGCGCCGATGTCGGCTCGTCCAGAACAAAAATCCCGGCATTGCGCATCAACGCCCGTCCGAGGCAGACACGCTGGCGCTGACCGCCGGACAGTTTCTTGCCCTGCCGGCCAACCCTGTGCGAGAAGCCGCTGTTCGTCAGCATGTCATTCAGCTGCCCGCCGGCGATCTCATCGAGGATGACGGCGTCTATTTCGGTCTGCAGCCGCGAGTTGGACGTTGCCGGCGCGCCGAACAGAAGATTGTCGCGCCAGCACAGCCGGCGGTTTATCCGGTCGGCCTCGAAGGGGTCGCTCGCCGCCGCCAGCAGCGCCTGCAATTTTGCGACAAAGGCCTCATCGGGCTCCGGCAAATCGCCGGTAGGTCTCGCCGGCGACCATCTGGCGTCAAACTCGTTCGGGCAGGACAGCAGACCGAGTATCAGCAGCGGCGGACGCGGCAAATTTGCGTCCGGTCCTCCCGATCCCCCCATCAGCTTGCCCAGCAGCGAGGGTTTGGGCGCCGGCGCGTCAAGCATCGAACGAGGCATGCCGGCGAAGCGGCGGCGCATCTCCCAGATTGTCTCCTCCAGGGGGAAGGGCGCGATCCGGTTATACGCCTCCACATCCTCGCAGCTGGACAACAACTCCTTGGTGGACTCGATAATTGCCAAGGCCAGATGGATCAGCGCTGAACCGAACGGCGTTTCGCTCAGCTCGAATATGATCTGCCGCGCCTGTTTCGACTGCTTCAGATCGAGGACGAATTGCCGATCGGTCGCACCGCCGAGAATATGATCCATGACCGAGTGGCTGGGCGCGGCGTGACCGGGGCCAAGCTTGACCAGCTCGACGCCGGTATCTTTGGTGACGCGCTCCTGCAACCGGGCGCGCAGCTCGCTCAGATCGGACCGGGAAATCGTCGCCGCCATTTTCTGGTCCGGGAACCTCTCCAGCGCCTTATCAAGCGCGACCTGAGCGATGCCGGTGCGCTCCAGCAGGTCCATTTGCTCCGGCGAGAAGGGCGCGTCCGTGTCATCCGCGTCGCGCTGGCCAAACAGGAGATTCTCCTTGATGCTTGCGTCCAGCAGTGCGTTGGCCTGGGGCATGTAAGCAAAAATCGCCGCCCGTTCGACGGGGGGGATTTCGGGCATCGGCCGGCCGCCAAGCAGCACAGCACCCGACTCCGCCGGCAGACGCCCCAGTATAAGTTGCGTCAACATGGTCTTGCCCGACCCCGACCCGCCGACAACGGCAACCAACGAGTTTGGTTCGACCGTTACGTTGATGCCGTCAGCGCCGCCCTGCAATGGTCCCTGCGGAGCGAAGCGGTAGGTGACGCCCTTTAACTCTATAGGTTGCGCCGGCGCGGCGGCGGCTGTCTCAGGCGGTGGACCGCCCGGCCGCGGGAGCGGTCCGCGTATTGGCCGCGAGGAATATTGCAGGAGGCGGGCGAGACTCGGCCTGGCCTTGTTCAAATCGATCCGGGCCGTGGCAATCTTGGACAGGTTGTTGAAGACCTCAGGCAGGGTCCGCAGAATCAGGGTGACATAGGTCGTAATATCCTCGCTGGCGCCCGCCTGGACGCGGATCGCGACATAAACGAAGACGACAAAGGACACCAGATAGGTCAGTTGGTAGTTGACCCCAATACGGCTGAGGCCGCGTATCATATCAAGAAACGGCTTAATGCGCCGCTCCTGGACGGCGACGAAGGCCGCCACAACCCGGCTTTGCAGATTGCTCACCTGGACCTCCGGCGTCATCGCCAGATTGTCCTCGATCGCCGCTTTGATCGCATCGTCCTTGGCAAGCATTGCACCGGTAAGCTGCTCGACCTTGCGGCCAATGATATTGGTCAGCGTCACACCGACTATGATCGAACCGAAACCGAGCAGTGTCAGCAAGACGCTGTCTGGATGCAGGAAGGCGTGATCCTCGCTAAACCCATTCCGCGTGATGAAAAAAACGAAATATCCGGCAACGGTGACGAAATTGACCCAGACATCCGCCACAAGTCCCCGCCGCTCATTGATAGCGTCCCCGTCCTTGCCCAGCCGGCTGGTTACGACGGATACGGAATGCTCCTGAAAGAACTGGTCATCCTTCCGGAGCAGATTTCTCATAATTTCCCGCTCCATATCATTCTTGGACGCGAGCTCGAGGCGGCCGACGATTTGCCGGTTGGCATACATGATCGCCGCGCGGGCGAGCAGGATAGTGCAGTACAGGCCCAGAATGACGACGCTTGCCGGTATTCTGTCCTGACCGGTGAGCGCATGTATCAGCTCATCAAGGAATTGCCTGCTTGCCGGCGCGTCCACCGGTACCGTACCGGGCGGCGGCGCGACGCGTGAAAATTGCGACTGGATGAGCTTTTCAAGAAGCTGAAGATCCAGAAAAGCGAGAACAGCCATAACCAGGCCGACAGCGCCCAATATGGCGATAAACTTCAAATAAGCCGGGTGGAAGAGACCAAGCCAGCTGGCGAGATCGTCGCGCGGCGGGCCGCCAAAGCCGAGTGCCATCGCTGCCCTGCTCAACAGGTTGGGGCGCGGGCCGCCTGCTCCCGGAGGAGGCCCGCCCGGCCCACCTGGTCCTCCCGGTCCTCGTGGCCCGCCTGGACCGCCGGGTCCTCGTGGCCCGCCCGGCCCGCCGGGTCCTCCTGGACCACCTGGACCTCCCGGTCCTCCTGGACCACCTGGTCCAGTCATCCTGCCGTCGGGGCCTCGGTCCGGCGGACCATCGGGTCCGCCCGGGCCGGACCCCCGCATTGCTGCCGTCGGCGGCCCTTCAGATGGCGGCTGGCCGGGTCCCGCAGGAGGCTGGCGGGATATGCCGGGTCCGGGTTTCTTGGGGGGAGCCATCGGTATCGGGAACCTCGTGATTTCTCTACGCGCCAGAGGCGTTGCGCGCGCGACGCCCTATTCAAATCATGGGTGGGTCGGGGTGCCAAGACAATTATTGTTAGGATGTTGCGCTTGAAGTGGCCTCCACGAAACACCATTTCAAATACCGCGTGACTCGAATTTGTTTGTTGTCTAATGTTCCGAGGGCGGATTTCCTCAAGAGCAGCGTTTTCGAGTGCGAGCGGATTGTGATGTAGCGGCCAGAGGATGCAAACATGGTAGGTAGCTGGGAGCAGTTTTTTGAGCAAATCAACAATATCACAGTCAAGCTGACACCCGGCTGCAACCTCAAATGCTCATATTGTAACGTCGAGGCCGCAGGCCCCAAGACACCGATAATGGCGATCGAGCGCTTCAAGCAGATCGCCGATCTGATCATCAAAAATTCGACCAGCCACTTCGTCGGCCTGGAATTTCACGGCGGCGAACCGTTGCTGCTGCCCGACGAATGGTTCGAGGAAGCGGTCACCTATGCGCGGTCGCTGGGCCGCGAACACAAAAAGATTGTCGACATGCCGATGGTCACCAACGGCACAATGCTCACCGAGAAGCGGCTGAACAAGCTTCTTGATCTCAAAATACGCGTCTGCGTGAGCTGCGACGGCCCACCGGAGCTAAACGATGAGCTGCGCGGCGGCGGCGAGCGGGTTGCCAGGGCGCTGAACCTCCTGCAGCGAAGACAGGTTGGCAAGGGCGTCATCACTGTCATGACCCAGTCAAACTGGAATCGCATGCCGGAGGTTATGGATTGGTTCCACGAGATCGGCGTCAACGATTTCATGATCAATTTCCTGCAGCCGCAGGGCCGCGGCGTCGCCGGCGACTTGTTGTCGGGCGAGCAAATGTTCGAGGGCATGCGCGAAGTGTTCGAGCACATGCACCGGAACAATATGGCCGTGCACGAGGCCGAGGTGACGTCCCGCATCGAGCGCTTTGCCCGCGGGCGCGACAAGCCCGCGCCGCTGGCATGTCACGAGTTCCAGTGCCAGGCGGGCCGGTCCTACATTGCGATCGATACCTTCGGGACCGTCCACCCGTGCGGCAGCGACGTCATGAGCCACCGCATCGGCCATCTCGATACGCCCTTCAGCGACAATCAATATCAGAACATGCTCGCCAAATTGCATGACAAGGGCGATTGGATTCTGCGCTGCTTCGATTGCAACGCCAAACAAATTTGCAACCACAGCTGTCCGACATCGGACAAGAATTCCGAGGATTTCAGGGATCATGATTGCCTCGGAACAAAAATGCTGTGGGATTATTTCTGCCAGAACGCCGATAGGGTCTACGAAGTTTACGCCATGTATCTGGAACGCCAGGAGGAGCTGGAACGCCGGCGCCTGGTGCTCAGGGAGGAGGCGATGAAGGCTCGCGAGGCGGAATTGGGAGAAGTCGGCGGCGCATAAAGAATCGCTGCCATTCAAGCGCGTCCGGGGGCGCTTAAAGGGAAGGAGGAAGTAATGGCTATTCTCAAAAGTATCGAGGGCAAGTTTTATGATGTCCCCGACAATGAGCTGTCAAAAATGGAGCTCTCCGAGGAGAAGGTCAACGAGTTGATGCAATCGCGCGGTCAGGCAGGCCCCGGTGGCGATGTTGAGCCATACGGCGTCAAGATCCGCATCGGCTGGTGCTGGAAAAACTGGCGCAACTGCTACTGCTGGCGCAACTGCTACTAGGCGCATCGGCTGTCCTGTGAAAGCCGGGCAGCCGTACCGCGACGCCGGCAATTATTCGGGCAAATCGGTTTCCATGTGAGGAACCTTGGTTTGGCGTTGAAATGCACGCCTTCGGCTTTGCCGGCTGCGGGCTGACATACACATGATTGGGGTAGGAACGATGGGTCAGAATTCAGACAAAGCCGGTCCCGGCAAAGCCGAGGGCAAAAAGGACGACGGCAAGGCGATACTCGGCAGTATCGAAGGCAAATTTTACGAAATCGACGAGAAGGATCTTGAGAAATATGAGTTGCCTCCAGAGAAAGTCAAAGAGTTGCTGCAGTCAGCCGGCGGGCCGGGAGGCCTGGGTGGCATGATGGGCGGTCCCGGCGGTGGACCCGGTGGTCCTGGCGGACCCGGTGGTCCTGGTGGTCCCGGTCCCGGTGGTCCGGGCGGCGGTCCCGGTGGCGGCATGGGCGGTCCCGGCGGCGGCATGGGCGGTCCCGGCGGCGGCATGGGCGGTCCCGGCGGCGGCATGGGCGGTCCCGGCGGCGGCATGGGCGGTCCCGGCGGCGGCATGGGCGGACCCGGCGGCGGCATGGGCGGACCC
>JAJFHO010000074.1 GCA_021775575.1 Hyphomicrobiales bacterium | reverse complement strand
GGACCGACAGCCAGTTTGGTATCGTCCTGAAAGATGAACTCGCCTTCGCTGCCGGCCAACGTCTGGATCTGCTCATTCTGATAGACGGGATCACCTTCGCCGATCTTCCGCTCTTGCGTTTCCACGGTACCGATGACGTCCTTTTTCACGGCCTGCGCCGTGCCGATTCCGACAGCGGCAAAGGACGGAGAGACCAGCGCTGACATCGCAATCAGGGCCAGCAGCAGACAAGGTGGAAGACGCATCGGCGGGTCCTTTTTGGAAGGGAATGGTTTTTACGCGCTGATCTGACCATCGATATGGTGCCGGACGCAGAAAAAAGCAAAGAAATCATGGCCGAAAGGTCTCTAGCGTCCGTAGGCATCGTCCAGCCGGACGATGTCGTCCTCGCCGAGATAGCTGCCGGACTGGATTTCGATGAGAAAGGCCGGGGAGGGCCCTGTATTCTTCAAACGGTGGGTTGCGCCGATTGGTATGTAAGTCGACTCATTCCGACCCAGATTGGAGATTTTGCCGTCCATCGTAACCGCTACCCGCCCCTCGACGACAACCCAGTGCTCGGATCTGTAGGAATGGCGCTGAAGGGACAGGGCGCCACCGGGCCTGACCATGATGTACTTCACCTGAAACCGGTCGCCATGGGTGAGACTTTCGAACCAGCCCCAGGGCCGGTGCACACGGTGATGATTGATGATCGCGCGGTGGCCATTCGCAGCCATTTTCGCGGCAAGCGCCCCTATCTTCTCGGCGCTGTCCTTCGCCGCCAGCAAAACGGCGTCGCGGGTGGCGATCGCCACGACGTTGTCGAGACCCACCAGCGTGAGGCAAGCCTCGTCGCTGAAAGCGAGCGAATTGCTGGTGTCCGAGAGGTTGACGTCGCCGCGGGCGGCATTGCCGTCTGCATCCTTGTCGAAAACGTCCCAGATAGACGACCAGGATCCAAGGTCGCTCCAGGGAATTTCCAGCCGCACGCATTTGATATCGCTGGCATGCTCGATGAGCGCATTATCGAGCGACAAACCGGGCGCCCGTTCATAAGCCCTGCGATCCAGCCGGACAAAGTCGGGATCGGTGACCGCCTTGTCCAGCGCATCGGTACATGGCTGGATGAATTGCGGCGCGTGCCGCTCAAAATTCCTGATCAAGGATTTGGCGGAAACGAGGAACATTCCCGTGTTCCAGAGGATGTTGTTGCGCTCGATCAATCGTTGCGCCTCGTCGCGGTCGGGTTTTTCCACAAATCGCGAAACGTCGATTGCGGGGCCGCCTTTGTCCGACAGCTCGATGTAGCCATAACCGGTATGGGGCGCGCCGGGTTGGACGCCGAACAGGACAATCGCGCCATCATTTGCAGCCTCGCGTCCCAAAGCAATCCTGTTGGCGAAGCTGCCGTCGTCGGCAATGAGCTGGTCGCACGGCAGCAAAAGCAGCAGTGAATTTTCGTTTCTTGCCGACGCGATCATCGCCGCCGTCAAAGCGGCGGGGGCGGTGTTACGGGCGATCGGCTCAAGGACGACAGCGTCCGGCTCAATGCCGGCGTCGTTCAGCTGCTCGGCAATGACGAAGCGGTGATCCGCGTTACCCAGTATGAGGGGAGGTGAAAAAATGGGATTCTGGAGGCGCAGGCCGGTTTCCTGAAACGAGGTATTCCTGCCAATGACAGTGTGGAATTGTTTCGGATGGTCGGTTCGTGAAAGCGGCCACAATCGCGTCCCCGATCCGCCGGAAAGGATGACGGGCTGAATGGTTTTTTCCGACACGCGCCACCCCACCATGCGTATGACCGCCGGCGGGAACCGTTCGGAGACCGCTTCTTGCGGCGGTTTCTGGCCAGACGAATGTGGTATTCTATGCTGAATTCAAGGCATTGGCAACGATATCGGAAAACTAGATCTAATCGTTATAAATCATAAAATTCCCGATACCATGTAATGAAATTTGCAATACCGTCCTCTATGGATGTTTTGGCCTGAAAACCGATATCTTTTGTAAGGCTATCGATATCGGCAAAGGTCTCGGGAACATCCCCTGGTTGCAACGGAAGCATATTCTTCTCCGCCTTGCGTCCCAGAGCCTGTTCGATGCATTCGATGAAATGCATCAGCTGTACCGGGTTGTTGTTGCCTATATTGTAGAGCCGGTAGGGTGCGCTCGAGGTCGCCGGGTCCGGCGCATCGCCAGACCATGCCGGATCTGGCTCCGCGATTTTGTCGACGGTGCCCAGAACGCCTTCAACAATGTCATCGATATAGGTGAAGTCGCGAGCGTGCCTGCCGTGATTGAAGACGTCGATCGGTTTGCCTTCGAGGATTGCGCGCGTAAACAGGAACAGCGCCATATCGGGCCGCCCCCAAGGGCCGTAAACGGTAAAGAAGCGCAATCCGGTGACGGGCAGCTTGTAGAGATGCGCATAGCTATGCGCCATCAGCTCGTTGGATTTCTTGGTTGCCGCGTAAATGCTGAGCGGGTGATCTACATTCTGGTGGACCGAAAAGGGTTGCTTGGTATTCGCCCCATACACCGAACTGGAAGAAGCATAGACCAGATGGTCTACATCGTGGTGGCGGCACCCTTCAAGAATATGGAGCATTCCGACAATGTTCGAGTCGATATAGGAATGCGGATTTTCCAGTGAGTAGCGTACGCCGGCCTGGGCCGCCAAATGAATCACGCGCTCGGGGCGCTCTTCCTCAAAGAGGGATTGAACGGCGTCGGCGTCGGCCAGATCGGCCCTGACAAAGCGAAACCCGTTCCGGCCTTGCAACCGGTCGAGCCGGGCCTGTTTGAGCGCGACATCATAATAGGCGTTCATATTGTCGATGCCGATGACGGTATCGCCACGCTCGAGCAGTGCCTGAGCGGTATGGAAGCCAATGAAACCGGCAACGCCTGTAACAAATATTTTCATATCGGCCGGCCTCGCCTCCGGCTAAATGCGTCCATCGCTCTGTCCTGGCGGCAGGATGCCCTTGATGTCGTAAAGCAGACCGCCGTCTTTCAAAAGCGCCCTGAGCCGTTCCATGCCAAACCCGGCGATGAGATCGTGGCCGACCGCCAATATCACGGCATCGAACTGGTCCGGCGGCAGCTCATTGGTAATGTCCAGCGCATATTCCGCCCTGATCTCCTCGATATTGGCTATCGGATCGAAGACGGTGACGCGGCCGACAAAATCGCCAAGCTCACGAACCAGATCCGCCACTTTGGTGTTGCGGATATCGGGGCAGTTTTCCTTGAAGGTGAATCCCATGACCAGGATGTGGGCGCCGTCGACGCGCTGTTTGCGCTTCAGCATGGTCTTGATAATGTCCTGCGCGACATATGACGCCATAGCATCGTTGATGCGGCGGCCGGCAAGGATCATCTCGGGGTGGAAGCCTACGGATTCGGCTTTGTGGGTCAGATAATAGGGGTCGACGCCGATGCAATGGCCGCCGACCAGACCCGGCCTGTAGGGGTGGAAATTCCACTTTGTGCCGGCGGCCTCGAGAATCTCCTGCGTATCCAGATCGAGTTCCTTGAACAGCATCGCCAGCTCGTTCACCAGCGCAATGTTGACGTCACGCTGGATATTCTCGATCACCTTGGCGGCCTCGGCGACGCGTATGGAAGACGCCCGGCGTGTTCCCTTGGTGATAACCTTGGCGTAAACCCGGTCGATCAGCGCCGCGGCATCCGGCGTCGAACCCGCCGTGATCTTGACGATATCGGGCAAACGGTGGCTGGCGTCGCCAGGGTTGATCCGCTCGGGGGAATATCCGACAAAAAAATCCGTATTGCATGTCAGTCCGGAAGCGCTCTCCAGCTCGGGCACGCAAATTTCCTCGGTCGCTCCCGGGTAAACCGTCGACTCGTAAACAACGACGGCGCCGGGTTTCAGCGCCGAGCCGACCGTGCGGCTTGCGGCGATCAATGCCGACAGGTCGGGGCGGTTGCTCTTGTCGATCGGTGTCGGCACCGTGATGATCAGAAAATTGCACGCGCCGAGCTTTTTCTCGTCAGACGTGAACGCAATGTCCTTGGAAGCAGCGAACTCCTCTTCCCCTATCTCTGCCGTCCGGTCGATGCCGCCGACCAGTTCGTCTACCCGCCGGGTGTCGACATCGAAGCCTGCGACCGGATAGAAGCGCGCCATGTTGACTGCCAGGGGCAGGCCGACATATCCCAGCCCGACAATTCCGATCCGGATTTCGTCAATCGAGGGGAGGGGCATCGGGCAACTGCTCTGGTGAATGCATATAATGTTGGACTGTGCTGGCGCCGGGCACCTGCCGCGAGGCTCTTAGCACGTAGTTTTCGCCTGTGCCATGAAGACAGTATTGTTTCTTCGCGCCAATAGCGCGAATCCGGAATGTCCGGCCGCTGCGGCAAACTGACCATCGCCGATTGCGGTGACCCTGTGTTAGGGCCTGCTGCCAACCGGGCAGCAAGTCCGATTTAACACCGGTCGAGACAGTATGGCTCACAATCGGATGGAGAAGCTGGCGTCCATCTGGCGGACCGGACCATTATATCGGAAGATGCGAGAGAGCTTTGTGTAATGATGCGCGCCGACAAAGATTGCTCCGGCAGGACGACCCATGCGGAATCCGGCCGCGATATCGTTGCCGGCGAACCGGGAATGGACGCTTTGTATATATTGGTGTGCGGCGGTTCCGGCAGCGGCAAGACATCGCTGATTGCCGGCCTGTCGCGGGATGCAAAACCTGCCGATGCTTCCTGGGCCGAACCCGCCCACGCGATCGCGTTTAACGGTGCGTGCGGCTCTTTCGCCGGCCCCGACCGGCATTTCGTCATGGCCGAGGTTCAAAGCGGCGCGACACTGGCGCACAATATTGTTGCGGGCGCTCCGGGCTGCGATCTCGCCCTTTTGCTGGTTGATGCCCGGCGCGGCATGGATGCCGGAATACGCCGGCAAGCCTGCTTTTTATCTCTGCTCGGCGTCCATAAGCTTGCGCTGGTCGTCAACAAGATGGAGCTTGTGGACTTCTCCGGCGAAACCTTCAACGGTATCACCGGAGAGTTTATCGATTTCGCACAGGATCTCGAATTCGAGGAGATTGTCTGCATTCCGGTTTCCGCGATGCAGGGCGAAAATATGCTGACGCCCGGGAGCTCCCTGTCCTGGTATCGGGGGCCTTCGCTGACGGCGTATCTGGAAAGTGCCGACGCGCGTCCGGATCCGGCGGCGGCGTCCTTGCGGATAGGTGTGGGTGAAACGCGCAAATCGGACTCCGGCAAGCGCAGTGTTTCGGGAAAGATCATCAGTGGCGTCCTGCGCCGCAAGGATGAGTTGGTTTTGTTGCCGGCCGGCAAGAAGACCCATGTCGACCGGATTATGAGCGACAGGGGCGACGTCGATGAGGCCCGGGCGGGCGAGACCGTCGCACTGGTGCTGGCCGACGGGATCGAAACGGTGCCAGGCGATATGCTCGCCGGTCCTGACGATCCGCCCGTGGTTTCCGACCAGATCGCCGCCCATGTGATCTGGCTGGATAGTGAACCCATGCTTCCCGGCCGCAGCTATATCATCGAATGCAACGGCGAACGGGCATCGGCAACGATCGGCACGCTGAAATACAAAATCAATATCGACAATCTGGATCATATTGCCGGGCCGACGCTGGAGCTGAATGAAGCGGGTTATTGCAATCTTTCAATCAGCCAGCCGCTGGTCTTCGATCCTTACAAGAATAATCGCGGCACGGGCGGGTTCATTCTCATCGACCGTGTGACCAAGACCACCGTTGGCGCCGGCATGATCGAATTCGGTCTGCGCCGGGCGACCAATATCAGCTGGCAGGCGCTCGACATCGACAAGGCCGCGCGGGCGGTGCAGAAAAAGCAACGGCCCTGCGTTCTCTGGTTCACGGGGCTTTCGGGTTCCGGCAAATCGACGATCGCCAATCTGCTGGAGAAGCAATTGCACGCGCGCGGCCAGCACACCTACGTTCTGGACGGCGACAATGTACGCCACGGGCTCAACAAGGATCTTGGCTTTACCGACGCGGAC
>JAJFHO010000073.1 GCA_021775575.1 Hyphomicrobiales bacterium | reverse complement strand
AAACGGATACACGGACCTCGCTGTCTTCACCGCCATATTTGAGGGCGTTGTCGATCAGGTTCTGGAACACCTGGGTCAGCTCATCCGCGTCACCCGCCACCGCATAGGCACCCTTAGCAATGTCCAGTTTTATGGTCTTCTTGCCAGGCTCTGTCCGGGTTTCAAGAGCGGTCACGACCCTCTCGACGACAGGCAGAATGTCCACGCGCTCTGATGGACGTACATGCTCATTGATTTCAACCCGTGACAGCGAGAGAAGATCTCCAACCAGCCGGTTCATGCGCGCGGCCTCGCGCTCCATGATGTCGAGAAACCGTTCCCGGGCTACCGGATCATCCTTTGCCGCGCCTTTCAGCGTTTCGATGCCACCGATAAGCGCGGTGAGAGGGGAGCGCAATTCATGGCTCACATTGGCCACGAAATCGCTGCGCATCTGTTCGGCCTCAAGAACATGCGAGATATCGTTCAGGCTGACAACGATTTCCCCCTCCACCCCATCACTCCTATCCAGGGGAACCGAGGAAATTTTGTAAGTTGCGCGCACTGGCGCGGGCAGTGAAATAACGGCGTTGGAGGCCCTCTTGCCGGCCAATGCCGTGTCAACACATTTCAATGCGTCCGGGTTACGGATGGCATGCACAAAATCGCGGCCAGCCAGACCTTCACCGAAAAGCATCTCTGCTGCTTTGTTCGCGAGCATTATTTCGCGGCTCGCACCGACCAGAAAAACCGGCTCCACAAGCGCGTTCAGAATGACAAGCAGATTTTCTTTTTCCATGCAGCCAGGGTCCAGGATGAAATCCCGCAGGGGCCTCTTTTAGGCCAGCCGACGTGAAACGCCAATCGCCCGGATCACGAAACGGCGAATGCCTGCTTCGGGTTCAGACTGTGTAGAAACGCCAGCCCACTGTTGCGGAATGGTGCGGCGTTCATCAGGCGCCTTTCCCAAAACCAAACAGCACTGGCCAACTTGTATGTCGCCGCACGCGTCAGCGGATTTCGGCGCAACATGTCGCTGCGCGTCTCTGTTATTTGTTGCGGCCTGCAATTGGCCGCTCCCCTATTCCCGAACGACCCACACCGAGCAGGTCGCATGACGGACAATCTGCCCGGCATTCGGACCCAGTAGATAGTCCTTCAATTCAGGTTTATGCGCGCCCACCACTATCAGGTCGGCTGCGACATCGCTGGCGAACCCCAGAGCTTCCTTGTAGACGCTTCCAAAACGTACGACCCGCTCAAGCTGAACGTCCTCTATGGAGTGACCCTCAACAAGTGTGGCCAGTCGCTCACTCGCATCGTCCAAAAGTTTGCGTTCATAGTCCTCCGGTATGAGTTGCGCCACCACGGTCATTTTATACATGCCATCGGGCACAATAGTCAGAACGTGAAGCCGTGCGCCCGTATGTCTTGCATAGTCAATCGCCGTGGGCAGAGCCTTGCGCCAGGAGCTCTCGTCATCCAAGTCTACCAGAGCGACTATGTTCTGCATCATGTGTCCTTTTCTGAATATCGGACAAGCCTGAACCACGGCCCTTCTCAGGGTCTCTTTAATCGAGTTCTGCCAGCAGTGTTTTTGCTTTTTTGCGTTGTTTCTTGTTGGTTTTGAGCCTGGTTTCAAGGCTCTTGATTTTCGCCTTGGACTCCGCTGCCTTCAGTTTTTTCTCAAGCTTGTCTTTTGTTTTGTCGAGCCTATCCATGACATTCTTGAACGCCTTGCGTTTTTTGGAACACTTCAGGTCGTCCGAGTTGAAAACATCCATCATCTTCATTTGCGCAATCCCGTTTAGCGAAGTGTGACCGCACATTGGTAGTGCAGTTTGATGACAGCTAGATGACAGTTCCCCTGGCTCCACAGCCTCTACGAACCTATTCCGGGGACCTTGCGGTAAACCAAGCAAGCCGCAACTGGAAATTCGTGGGCCACACAGCACCCTCGGAGACTGCCCGCCGGCACCGGAGTGCGGTCCTCCCGTTAGCCGGTCACCTCCAGCGCAACGTGCGGGAGATAATCTAGCCCGATGTGTTGCGGCTATCACTGCCTGCGAACCAGCAGAGAAAGAGCGGAAAAGGTTGTTATCGTCGCCGGTGACCTGATGGCGTAGCAATCAAGTCCAAGCACGTGACGCGGGTCGGAAAGAATGTCCGTTTCTCTAATCGGGCATTGTTGTCAAGCTCCATGAGTTTCTCAGCGTTTGTTGTCGCCACTGCGTAGGTCACGCTTCTCTACGTGGTCGGCCTTGCCGAGTGTACGGGTCGCCACAAGCATTGGTCGGACAGGGAAGGAGGGCCTCGCTTTGGGGAGGCCGGCAAATGACCGGTTAGGATCATCTCGGGCCCAAACCGGTTCCCGCGCGAGACTTCCGGTTTCCGCCTCTGAGCGGTCATCAGGCCCCAAAATTTCCGGTAACCGCCTCAAAGCGGTCGCGGGCGGCGCGGGCCCATCACTTCCGGGAAGTGCCAGTTGCGGACATCGGCTGCCTGTTCAGACATAATGCTGTCCAGCGCCTTTCCCTTTCGAAATTGGCCTGATAGCTACAGCCGGTATCAAGTCACGCGCAAAAGGTGATTGTCCCAGAAGGTATCCGGATGAGTACCATTGATTTGGTGGGTGCGGAGCTGTGCCTGCCGGACGGTCCCGGTCCCGGTTGTCATGAGGAACCCACCAGTCACGTCTGTGTAGCTGGCAACGCCGCTGACGTCGGCCAGCTCATGGGCAGCAACCAGCTTCCGCGATGCCAAGTCGACTATGAGAGCCACGCTGCCTTTCGACGATGTAATGGCGGCATATTGGCCGGATGAATCGATGCTGACCGAACTGACATAGTCGCGCAATTTCCTGTTCACACCGTCCGGCAAGGCAAAAGTCTGCGCCTGCTCACCACGCCTGTGCGTCACAACCAGATCGGGCTGGTCCTGGCGCGGCCCGCGATACTGACACCCGACAACGACGGTTCCTGCCTGATTGACGGCAAGATGGCGCAAAGAGAGTTTGTGCATCACCGGCCCGAGCGAAATCTGCTCGATTACGTCGCCCGTCACACTATCGAGATAAGCGAGTGATGGCGCCATGGTATCGAGATTGAGAGGTTGACGGCCGTGATCGGGATGCGTGCGGATGCCGCCATTCGCGACAACGAGGATATGGCCATCCGGCATGAAGTCGAGATCATGAGGACCGATCCCGCCAGTGGCCAGGACACCCAGGGGCTTGAAACAGTCCGTTGCATCGTAAAGACCAACGAGGCCCCGTCCTGTCTCTATGTCGTTTTCCGCCGCATAGAGAATTTGTCCGTTGGATGCGAAGACGCCATGTCCGTAGAAGTGGCGTCCTTGAGGCGGCGAAAACCATACAGGCTGGCTGCTGCGGTCCGTGCCGAACTCGACCGCAAATTTGCCGGGCCTGCGGGCGAAAGCAACAACCCGCGATCCGTCCGGGCGGACAGCAAGACCATGGCCGCGGCCAGGTAGCATTACGCGGTTTCTCTTCGCGCCCGCCTCGTCAAAAATCGCTGCCCCGTAGTTGCCGTCGCCCTTTCGGTATGCGGCCGCGTAGAGCCATCCGGGCTTCGCGCACGCGAAAGCATCAAGGAATGGCGGCGCGACCACCGCAGCGCCAAAGGCCTTTATCAGCGTGCGCCGATCAATCGCCATCAAGTGCATTGAATCCCAGATTGATGCCCGCCGCTTGGGCGAGGATGCGTGCTGCTTCCGAGCGAGCGTTCTTCAAAGGGAATCCTATAGCAACGAGCTTTTCCGCCGTCTCAGTGTCCTCGGCTGCCTCACCCATCGGAATGGTTATGGAGTTCAGAACCGAGAGAGAATGCTCCAGTTCCGACAAAATCGCTTCGCCCATACCGGACTCATGATCGCTTATGCTGCGCTGCAGCCCGCCATGCGTATACAGCCCCATCAGTCCTTCAAGACCGGCGGCGATGGCCTCGCTCGACAGTCTGCTCGACCTGAAAGCGGCACGGGATCGCCGCGAGCTTTTTTTTCGCAATCCGAGAGGCCCGGCAATCTTGACGTCTCGCAGCCTTTCAAGACCGACGAGAAATGCCTTGGCGATCTCGAGCGTTACCTCGGAGGGCTCGAGATAGATCGGGTTTTGGAGGCCGGGTGCGAGATAGATCCTGGCATAGCTGCCTTCAGCTGACCATCCCGACAGGATGTCGGCGGCAATTCCCTCGATATTTGCCGCCACGGCAATCATATAGGCGCAGCGATGATCGCGTGCCTCGCTTGCCGTCGCGAATGTCTGGGCACCGGCGCCGTAGAGTATCTGCTCCAGCGCGCCGAGTCCCTGAACGGCGACGCTTTTGCGGGCCAGAGAGGCGGGATCGATAACGGAAGGGTCGCGTTTTCTCAGGGCGGCTGAGACCTGCCTGCGGCCTATGCCCTTGCGGTCAGGCCAATAGAACAGCCGCGTCTGACGCCGGTCCTCCTGGATGGGGCCGAACTCGATATGCGCCATGCGGGACCAGGCCAAAACGGTCTCGCGGAACGCCTGGTGGAGTGGTGCGTTATCCCGCCCCGGTTCCGCCTTGCAGAATGCGCTCGCTTTTTCTTCAAGATTACGCGCGGCTTCGAGCAGTTTGCCATAGCCCGGGCGGAGGTGACGCTCCAGTGCCTGGCGGGCAAGGCCGGCATGGTCGAAAGCCCTTTCCTGAGCTTGGGCTTTATTCGCAGCGCCCGCCAAATCGATCGTGCTGAGGAGTGCGAACAGGACGGCGGCGAGATGCAATGTCAGATGGCATGCCGCACGCCTCGCCGGAGTTCTGCACGTCGAAAATGCCGGAGTCTTCACCCGCCCTTCTCCAGTTTGGCTAACAGTGCACGCAGGCGGTCACCACCGTGGCCGCCGGGGATTCCGGCTCGGACCTCCTCCAGGTTGGGCCACTCCTCGCCCACGGTAACGATCATGGCCATTCCGAAGCGTCCGTGAATGGCGCAAATGAAGCCGTAAATGCCGGGCAGTTTGAACGTCACGTCTGCCGTGCTCCGGTGAGCCAGTTTTATCTTCTCCGCGCCCTTCGGCATCATTGTCGGCACAGAGATGACGGTGTGGTCACCCACTGTGTGCTTGAAACGGACCATTCCGCCAACGGGAATGCGCACAATACCCGGTCTGAAATAATACATCTCAAGGGCAGAGGATGCCCTGACATTGACGATCTGATCGACGCGGGCGTCCGGGTCCTTGGCATCTTGCTGCTGCTTATCGGCAGCGAATGCGGAACCTAAGACCATAGCGGTAATCAAAAGCAGCGCCGCCAACATCGTACCTATCAGTACCGCAACAACGCTTTTTGCGGCACCACGCACGCACGCAATTCTTGTCACCATTTGTCCTGTCTCCTCATGCTTACAAGGATTTGACGAACTCGATCAGACGGTCACGGTCCTCTTTGGTCAATGCGGCGAATGCGTCACGTACCGCTTTCGCCTCGCCGCCATGCCACAGGATGGCTTCGGTAAGATTGCGAGCGCGGCCATCATGCAAATAATAGCTGTGACCGTTGACGATGGGCGTGAGCCCGACCCCCCACAGCGGCGGCGTGCGCCATTCCCGCCCGTTGGCCGCGCCTTCGGGACGGTTGTCGGCGAGGCCCTCGCCCATGTCATGCAACAGCAAATCCGTATAAGGCCAGATGAGTTGGCCCTTGAGAAAGTCTCCGCCCGGAGCTGGTCCGGTGACGAATTTCGGCCGATGGCAGCTGACACAGCCGATTTGATAGAAAAGCTGCTTGCCCTGAAGGATCTCAGGCGTGTCATGGCCGCGCCGGCGCGGCACGGCGAGGTTGCTGGAATAGAAGGTCACCATATCGAGAAACAGCTGGCCGGCCTCCAGATCGCCGTCGCGCTCCGTGTTGCCGTCCGGCGCTTTCAGGCAGTGCGTTTGTTTTGCCGTGCAGTCTCCGGCGGCCCGCCTGGCAAGCGGATTGGAGATACCAATATCGCCCTCAAAAGCGCCGGCTGATTGCTGGCGGACGGTCGGTGCGCCCGCTTTCCAGCCGAACCGTCCGAGCATCACCTTGTCATGCTCTGACGACCACACCTTGTTGGCGCGGCCCGAGATGCCGTCGCCGTCCTTATCTTCCGGATCTGCCGCCATCAGGATCTGGTCTTCAGGGATTGCCTCCAGCAATCCGAGCCCGATCATCTGCGGCGCCACGCGCGGCGAGATCATGACCTTTGGGTCGAGAGGGCCATACCCCAAATCCGTTATGCGATAGCTTGGTTTGCGCAGACGCACGACCTCGCCACCGGCCAGCGTCACTGAAACCTCGGCGTAGGTGATATGCATCCTGCCTTCGGCGTCATGGCCCTGAATGGAGAGATCCTGGAGCTGACCGCCATAGGTCGGCTCGGGGATAACATTCACCTTGCGCGCTGCAAGGGCCTGCCGCTCCTCATCCGTGCGGGGCGGCACCGATAAACGCAAGAACATGGAGACGGCGCTGTCATCAGGGTAGTTGGCTTCAGGCGGATGCCCCCGCCCGTCCTTCAAATGACAGCGCTGGCAGGATCGCGCATTATAAAGGGGCCCAAGCCCGTCGGACGCCGTCGTGGACGCTGGGGCGGACACCCATAATTTGCGGAAAATGCCATTGCCCACCTTGAAGGCGAGGTCCTGGCGAAATGGCATATTGCCGGAAGAGTGCGAGAAGGAGTTCGCGTTATTGACGCTTTTGCGCGATGTCGCCGCGCCGCCGGGAAATTCCTCGCCAGCTTCCGGTTTCGTGAAGTTCTCCGCAGGGCGCAACCTTTCAAAGGAAGAATCTGAGGAAGACACGAGGGCGTATCCAGAACCGGGTGCCGTTGCGGAACAGACGCAAATCGTCATCAAGATCAGGAGTCGTAGGGGCTCGGCGACTGTCCGGTGTCCCGGCGAAACGCGTTTGGTCATTGATGTCCTTCAGCCCGTCTCTATGCCGTTCCAACTGTTGCTCGCGCAACATGGCTGCAATTCGTGTCCACATCTTTCTCCCTAGTCCAAAGTTCGTGAAGGAACCACGGCACCACTCTCGTTCCGGGAGCCCCCGGGATGGTGACGCCGCACGGCAGTTTGCCGCGCAGCGCCACTGGAGAGGCCTTTGTGGGGAGGGACTTCCGCAAAGGCCTAGAATTCAATCCTTCCGCCGACGAGAACGGTCTGGAAATCGTCCAGCGCCGCGGACGGTATGGCGGTGCCGGCGACATCCACAAGATCAGCTTCCATCTCGTGATGCCGGAACCCGGCATAGAGCTGCATGGCGGCCGCATCGATATACTGGACGACGCCGAAACCCCAGATCGACGCCTCACTTCCCGACACCAGGCAGCCCTGACCCGCAGCCGCGCACACAGCTGCGGCATCTAGGTCGAGCGCGTTCACCGTATCCGCGTCGGCATCGTTGGACAGAAAGTCGTTATAATGACCGTATTCGCCATAGAAAGCCGTTTCGCCGAGATCATTGACGCGGCGGCGCAGGCCGCCTTTCAGATAATAGTAGTGCTGGTCGTCGGCGCGGGTGGTGACGATCCCCCTGTTGTCTCTGAAGCGGTTGTCGAGTTCCCGCTGTCCGGCGGCAAAAGCGATATTCAGGCCCGAAGGCGCATGAAACAGCGCAATCGATCCGCTGAGCGTGTTCTGATCGACCTCATCGTCGGCCCTCGTGGCGACCGTAAAGTTTGTTTCGGCTTGGGCCTCGCCATAGGCAATGGCCGCCGCCACGGATATGCTGTTGAGCGCTTTCTCGAAAGTCAGCGCCACGTCCCATTGATCGTTTTCGCCCCATGAGGCGGCGATAGCGAAACCGGCCAGGTCCGGCGAATCGTAACGCAGGATGTCGAAAGAATCCCCGCCCAGATTGTCCATGAAATTGCCGATCGTCACGCCAAGCAGACCGGCGTTACCGGGAACGCCCGCCTGGCGCACGAAAAAGCCCCCGGCAAGGTCGGCGACGGCGGAATAGGCGACAATATCGGTTCCCGACAAATCCATCTCCGGCACTCCGTCGGACGCATTCGCCGTGAACCCCCAGGTCAATTGACCCAGGTTCTCATGGGCCAGCCATATCGACGCATCGCTGAGCACGGCGGCCAGAGCCTGACCACCATTGGCCTGCACCTGGTTGACTCCCGACACGTCCGCGGACGAGACATCATATTCGAGCAGATAACCGGCCGACCAACGCGGATTGATCGTCGCATCTCCCTCGAAACGGAATTGCGAGAGACTGGTCTGACTGTTGTCGACGCTGTAGACATCGCTCTCCTCTCCGTCGTCCCAGAACAGCAGGGCGCGGTTGACTTGTCCGGAGAGGGTCAGCGTCACCTTGCGGTTGCCCTTGCGGACGGTCGTGGCTTCAAGCTCCGCCACACGCTCTTCAAGGTCGGCGCAACAATCGCCACCCAGATCGGCAGCCTGCGCTCCGGTTATCTGTCCGGCGAGGAATAGCGCGGCAGCGCCAAACGCCAAGCGCCCGAAGCTTCTAATTCTTCCCAATAAGTTCATTCTGTTTCCCTACATTTTTCTTGTATTGCCCGATTTCCACCCGCAGTGGCGTGCCCCGTTTTGCTATCCCTTCACTTTGCTTGGTGCATCCAAGCTATCGGACCCTTCGAAATCGATTGATTTGAGCTCAAGAGCCGTAACCGCGCGTTCGATCACCTTGGTCTGCGCCAGGAGGGCGTCGATCGCAGCCTGCACGATCGCGTTGCCGGCTTCATTGCCCTCGCCGATCATCTGGTCATAGGATTCGGTGGTCTCGGCCCGGCGGACCATGATCGCCATCGCCGCGACCGTGTCGTCCAGGCGGGCGCGAAACGCATCGTCAGCTTTGGCGGATTTGGCCCGCACCAAGTCTGATAGGCTCGGTCCCCCGACCAGGCTCCCGTCAATGCGCCGGTAGCGTCCCAGGTAAACATTCCGGATGCCCACGGCGTCGTAATAGTGGGAATTGTGCGTGTTGTCGGAAAAGCAATCATGCTCCTCCTCTGGATCGTGAACGAGGAGACCAAGCTTCATCCGCTCACCCGCAAGCTCGCCATATGACAAGCTGCCCAAACCTGTGAAAATTCGGGTCAGACCCGCCGAGGCATCGGCTTTAGAAATGTCTTCTCGCGCGCTGCCACCTGGCGCCCACTGCTTCGTGATCCATGTGAGATCATCAATCAGTAGTTCCGTCGCCACACGGAGGAACTCAGCCCGGCGGGTGCAGTTGTCGTTTGTGCATTGCTTCACGTCGAAATCACTCGCGGGCCGTGCCCCGGCGCCCGGCCCAGTGCCGTTGAGATCCTGACCCCAGAGCAGGAATTCGATGGCGTGGTAGCCGGTCGACACATTGGCCTCGATATCGCCTGCCTCGTGGAGCACATCAGTGAGCAGCGCCTTGGTGATCTTGCCTGCGTCGACCTTTTTGCCGCCGATCTTTAGCGCCTTGTTCGCGATCACGTTGGCGACATAGAGGTCGTTTTCATCGGACTCGGTGCCGTAATCCTTCGCCACATAATCGATGAGGCCTTCATCCAGCGGCCAGGCGTTGACCTTGCCCTCCCAGTCGTCGACGACCGTGTTTCCAAACCGGTATGCCTCCGACTGTTGATAGGGCACGCGCGCGGCCAGCCAGGCGGCCTTGGCGGCGCGCAATGTCCGCGCGTCTGGACTTGCCAGGAAGTCATTGATAGCCGCGCGCAACGTGCGGGCCGTGACGAGCGAATCTTCATAGGTTGCGTGGGCGATATCGGAATAGGTTTTGATGACCGACGCAAAGTCGACGGCGTCGGCACGCGCCGGCCCGGCAAGTGTCAGGAAGCCCGCAAAAAAGATCGTAGCGGCGGGTCCGCGAAGGGCTGTTCGAATTACTTCCATATTTCTTCTCCGAAAGGCATCAATTGCATCTGGTTTGGGTGTTGAGCCGGGTGTGAATGGCTTAGGGCCAAACGTCGGCCTGAGTCATTGGTTCCATGGGAATGGCTGCATGCAGTCCGGGTTCTTGGGAGATTTTTGAAGAAAGGACCCGTTGCCCCTCGCGCCGTAACAGAAAGAAAATTAGCACCTGGAGACGCGGCACGGCGTGCGTCCTGCCTTAGGCAAGATATGTTCATTTTTCCCCCAATAATCGGGGTTCAAAGCCCCGGTATCGGATTGTTGCTGTCCGCGAATGAACGGCCTTGTCGCCAACCATTCGCAACACGACTTAGTCACTCAACGGTTACTCTGTCAACGGATAAACCGCACTTTAGAATTAGTAAAATTCTAACTTTATCAATAAGTTATAATAATTCTAATTCTAGATTTTTGCTTCACTGAAATGGTTTTTAGCGGATTTTCAATGATTTGAAACCGGCGCTGGCGGGGGTTTTGAGATGCAGGCGAAGGCCTTTGTGCCGCGAGAGGCACCCCTGTTGCGACCAACTGCCGCGCAGAGCTTACAACCGCTGGCTACGCCCCATCATCGGCAGGCTACGGTTCTCGGTCCGGCAGAGGTCCGCTAATGGGATGGACCGGCTGCTCCCCCGGAGCCGGCGGGTTAGTCTGAGAAGACTTTGACTCGCACATGACAGGAGCAGCATTCCATGGCAACCGCATCAACACACACGATTCCCGTTCTGGCATCCGTTGGCATCGATATCGGCAAGGATGTGTTTCACCTTGTCGGCTTCGATAGGGACGGCAGGCTTGTCTTGCGGCGCAAGATCAGGCGGCTGGCGCTGGTGAAGGAATTTGCAAAGTTGCCGCGCTGCATCGTTGGCATGGAGGCGTGTCTCAGCGCCCACTTTGTCAGCCGGACATTGCGCAAGCTGGGTTTTGAGCCGCGGATCATTCCAGCGAAATACACAAGGCCGTTCGTCAAGGGCCAGAAGAATGACTACAACGACGCCGAATCGATAGCCGAGGCGGCGCTGCGACCAAATTTGCGGGTTGTGACGGAGAAGACCCAGGATCAGCTTGACCTGCAGGCCTTGTATCGGGTCCGGTCGCGGCTGGTATCGCGGCGGACGGCGACGATCAATCAGATCCGGGCCTTTCTGATCGAACAGGGGATAGCGGTGCGAAAGGGCGCCCAAGCGTTGCGTAACTCCCTGTTCGCCATTCTGGAGAACCGCGCGGACGAGATATCGGCGCGCATGATCGATATCATTGTCGGCCTGTACGAAGACTGGCTGTGGCTCGACGAGCGGATCGAAAGCACCAGCAACGAGATTGAGCGGATCAGCAGGGGCGAAGCCAATTGCCAACGGCTGATGAGCGTACCCGGCATCGGCCCGATGATATCAACGGCCATGGTCGCCGCGATCGGCACCGGCGAGGCGTTCGAGTGGAGCCGCGACTTTGGCGCCTGGCTTGGCCTGGTTCCCCGCCAATACTCGACCGGCGGCAAGCCGGTCCTGGGGCGCATCTCCAAACGGGGAAACAGATATCTGCGAACGCTGTTTGTGCAGGCCGCACATGACATTCTGATGCGGCCGCACAACTGGGAGAAGTTCAGCTTCGGGCCATGGCTGCAAGAGGCCTCACAGAGAATGCACAAGAACAAGCTCGCTGCCGCCCTGGCCAACAAACTTGCGCGCATCGCCTGGAGCGTTCTGAGGAATGGCAAGGCGTTCGACGCAAACCGAATTGAGGTGACCGCGGTCTGAACCGCGACAACCTCATCGTGAGTTCGCGACTGAGATGACTGCATGGAACGGATCAAGATACGCACCCAAAGTCTGATGACCCAAATGGTTCTCTTCGAACCTGTCCGCTAATGAGACCAATGGCGCGTGCGTATTCCCATCAAGGCCACGGCCCGCGAGCCGATCAAACAGGCCGGATACATATCAGCGACTTCCGATATCCTGCACAAATCTCTCTTGCAAACCGCAGCCGGTCCATACATCGGGTCAAGATCTGCCTATCTGGATCCCATGCCAACGAGTCCGTTGATCCCCACAGAACAGACGAAAACAACGCGAAAGCCGACATTTGAAATCTGATGTCGGTTGCTCGCCCAAGCACGGCGTCGGTCAGCCGCTTGGAGGGATATGGACGATTGTGGATCTGCTTTGATCTCTTTGTGTACACGTACTGTACACGCCGCCCTTTAACTTTTTAAAATATGAAAACTTTGTGTCCAGTCCATCATTGGACAAACTGATCCAACTTAGTCGCACAGTGGGTAGAATGGTCCAACCAGCGCGGAAGTTTGATCGGCAGCATTGCACTAAATTGTGCTGGATGTTGCTTCCGTTTCGATTATTGAAACATCGACATCAAGCGCAAATACTGAGCCTCGACACCAATTCCGCAGCTCAAATGTATGAAACCCGAACTCAACCAAGATCTCCTATATGGCGCAAAGGCGATTGCTGAAGTTCTCGGCTGCAAGCCGCGAACTGTCTACCATATTGCGGAGCGAGGCAGAATGCCCATCTGGAACGAACCGGGGATCGGACTTGTGGCACGAAAGTCGTCACTAACTACATTCTTTGAAAAGCAGGAACAACAGACTCTAGTTCTCAGCCAAAAATAGATTCATACTCTGCTTATGGCCAAAATCAGAAAGCGGACATGGATGACTAAGGCGGGCGAGAAGCGAACCTCGTGGCAACTGAACTATGTCGACCGCGATGGAAAACTTCAGCAAAAGCAGTTCCGCACGAAGGGCGAAGCCGACGCGGAACGTATCCGCATTGAGGGCCAAATCGCCAGGGGCATTCACGTGCCTGACAAAGGCAGCATCACCGTCGCGGACGCGGCCCGGGCATTTCTAGCCGACTTCGAAGAATTGGTCGATGCTGGCAAACGCGGGCGTATAACGCTTAAAGGCTATGAAGCTCATGTCCGCCTTCACCTTATGACCTTCGATATCGCCCACACTAAAATGTCCAGACTGAGCGGACCGGATTGCGTGTCCTACGCACGCGACCTCGAACTTAAACGTGGCGATGATCTGGCAAGGAGGATCTTCACAACCTTCAGAATGGTAATCGATCATGCGCTGGGGCAAGGCTGGATCGGCAGCAACCCGGCCCGCTCTGTCTCGGTGCGTACTGCACCTGATTGGGACGCAGACAAGGAACAGCTGGAGGTCCCCCCGCTCGAGGACCTGAAGAAAATCCTCAAAGCGGTCAGAACTTTCGATAACACCGGACGCGCGGAGGCATTTGTCAGCATCCTGTTGTTCCAGGCTTTGCGGATCAGCGAGCTAAGGGCGCTCGGCAAGCAACAGGACCGTCGCCAGAACTGATCATCCGCCGAAAGGCCGACCGTTGGAACAGGCTTGAGCGCGTCAAAACAAAGAGAAGCATTCGAAATGTGCCATTGGGCCCACAAACATCTCTGGCCCTTCGGAGATGGATGCTCGCCTGCCCCGCAAGCGAGGAAAACATTCTCCTTGCGAACGGCATTGGCAAGGTGGAGAGCTATGCCAACTACTATAACCGGCTTTGGAAACCGATCCTGATGGCTGCCGAAATTATCAAAGAAGGGGAAACGCCGCCATTCGGCATGCACGGTTTGCGACACGCCGGCATTTCGCTCTGGATCACAAACGGCGCCACACCTAAGCAGGTCCAAACCTGGGCTGGCCACGCCAGTATCCAGACAACCCGGAATATCTACGGTCATCTGTGGCGCGAATTCCAGAATGAGCAAGCAGCGGCCAAAGCTGCGGAGCGAGCTCTCCTCTCCTGAACATTTCCCTTCCCTTGTCAGAATCTACATGCCCTCGCTTTTGTGTGGAACAAACCGTGCTCAAACGGCACTTCGCATGTCAAATGGAGAATCTGGAAAAAATGGGAACCATTGAAAAATAAAGATTTTTTATGACACGTTGGGAAATGAGAATTTCGGGAAATTTGATACAACGATCACCCGGAAGTATTGCCTAGTGCGCTGTAATATAAA
>JAJFHO010000072.1 GCA_021775575.1 Hyphomicrobiales bacterium | reverse complement strand
GTACGCGCGATAAAGCCCTGCTGCAGCAGGAAGGGCTCGATGATCTCCTCGATGGCGTCGCGCGGCTCCGACAGCGCCGCGGCGATGGTCTCCACGCCGACCGGCCCGCCGCCATAATTCTCCGCGATGCAGCGCAAATAGCGATGGTCCAGCGCGTCCAGTCCGGCGGCATCCACCTCCAATTGCCTGAGCGCCCTGTCGGCGACCTTGGCATCGACGAGGCTCGCGTCTTCCACCGCCGCGAAGTCGCGTACCCGGCGAAGCAGCCGCCCTGCGATGCGGGGCGTACCCCTGGAGCGGCGCGCGATTTCGCCCGCGCCCGCATCATTGATGGCGAGATCCAGTACCCGGGCGCCGCGCCGCACGATTTCTTCCAGCTCCGCCGCCTCGTAGAAATTGAGCCGCACCGGAATGCCGAAACGGTCGCGCAAGGGCGTCGTCAGCAGGCCCGAACGCGTCGTCGCGCCGACAAGAGTGAATTTGGCCAGATCGATCCGCACCGAACGCGCCGCCGGTCCCTCGCCGATAATCAGGTCGAGCTGAAAGTCTTCCATGGCCGGATAGAGGATTTCTTCAACGGCCGGATTGAGCCGGTGAATTTCGTCGATGAACAGCACATCGCGCTCTTCCAGATTCGTCAGCAGCGCCGCCAAATCGCCTGCCTTGGCGATAACGGGACCGGAGGTGGCGCGGAAATTGACGCCAAGCTCGCGGGCGACGATCTGCGCCAGCGTGGTCTTGCCCAGTCCCGGCGGCCCGGCGAACAGCACATGGTCGAGCGCTTCCGAGCGCGTCTTGGCCGCCTCGATGAAAACTTTCAGATTCTCGCATTGGCGCTGCTGACCGATGAATTCCGAAAGCGTTTGCGGGCGAAGCGACGTCTCCGCTTCATCCTCGGGCTTGCGGGCCGTTTCAACAGGACGGTCACTCACCCTGCCAGCTCCTTCAGGCCCAGCCGGATGAGTTCAGCCGCCTCGCTTTCCTCACCCGCCTTCCTGGCGGCGGCGGCGATCGCCGCACTGGCCTGCGCATGGGCGTAGCCCAGATTGGTCAGCGCCGAGACCGCATCGGCGGCGGCGGGTGCCGCGGGTGGAAGTTCCTCGCCGGCGAGCGAAATGGCCGCGCCCGGCTGGCCCGACAGCACCATTTGCGGGATCTTGTCCTTGAGTTCCGAGACGATGCGCTGGGCCACCTTGGGTCCGACACCGGGCGAGCGCGACACCTGCGCCTTGTCCTGCAGGGCCACCGCGTTGGCGAGGTCCTGCGGGCTTAGCGTGCCGAGCACGGCGAGCGCCACCTTCGCGCCGACCCCTTGCACGCTTTGCAGCAGACGGAACCAGGCGCGCTCGGCGTCGGACGAAAAGCCATAGAGCTTGATCTGGTCCTCGCGCACATGGGTCTCGATGGCGAGCGTCGCGGCCTCGCCCACTTGCGGCAGGCTCGCAATCGTTCGTGGCGAGCAATAGACCTCATAGCCAACGCCGCCCACGTCAACGAGCACCCAGTCCTCACCATAAGCGTCGATGACGCCTTTGAGCTTACCGATCATTCCGCCGCCTCGCTGAGCGCGACAGTCTCCAACATTTGCCAGGAACGATGATGGGCATGGGTGATGGCGATGGCCAGCGCATCCGCCTCGTCCTCGCTTTCGGGCCGCGCCTTGGGCAGCAGGTGACCGATCATTGCGGCTATCTGTTCCTTGCCGGCATGGCCCGCGCCGACCACCGTCTTTTTCACCATATTGGGCGCATATTCGGCGACCACGAGGCCGCTGAGCGCCGGAGCGACCAGCGCGATGCCGCGCGCCTGTCCGAGCTTGAGCGTGGCGGATGCGTCCTTGTTGACGAAGGTATGTTCCACCGCCGCCTCCGCCGGCTGCCATGCGGCAAGCACGCCGGTCAGTCCCTCGAACAGCTGCACCAGCCGGTAGGCGAGATCGGCCTTGCCGTCCGACGTCACCAGCCCGCTCGCCACATAAGCCAACCGGTGGCCGTCGCTCTCGATCACGCCCCAGCCGGTGCGCCGAAGCCCCGGATCGATGCCGATGATGCGAATTAACCTCTGCAAGCCAACCCCCGTTGCGCGTATGGCGGGACAAAGCCGGAACGAATCACTCGGCCGAGTGTGCCATGCGCGGTGTTAACGCGGTAGTAGCCGCTGACAACCGCCCCCCCAAGCGTCCCGCCGCACGCAATGCCGGGTCCCGCCTCACGCGGAGCCGGTGTCTTGCATGGCGCGCGGGCGCGTGCATCATCGTGGCGCCGGGAAACGGGGGAGACGGTCTGCCATGCGCGGCGCGCAAATTTCGAGCGAGCAGCCACCGCGAGCGCTGCTCTATGCCGGCTGGTTCACGGCGGCATTTTTCTTCCTCTACGCCTGGGTCCTGCGCGTCGCGCCGAGCGTGATGGTCGAGGAGCTGATGCGCGATTTCGCCGTCGGCGCCGCCGTGCTCGGCAATCTTTCCGCCGCCTATTTCTATGGCTATGCCGGCATGCAAATCCCCGTTGGCCTGCTGCTCGACCGCTTCGGGGCGCACCGGCTCATTACCGCTGCCGGCGTCCTGTGCGGCTGCGGCTGCCTTCTGTTCGCGACCGGAGACTCCCTCGCGACGGTGACGCTCGGACGTTTCCTGATCGGCGCCTCCGCCGCCTTCAGCCTCGTTGGCTCGATGGCAATTGCCGGCCAGTGGTTCCGCCCCGACCAGTTCGCTTCGCTTTCCGGCCTCGCCATGGCGATGGGCATGGCCGGCGGCGTGTTCGGTCAGGCGCCGCTGCGCATCGCCATTGAAGCGTCGGACTGGCGCAGCGTGATGCTGTTGCTGGCCGGCGTCGGCTTCGTTATCGGGCTCTCGGCCTGGGTGTGCGTGCGCGACAGAAGCCGCGGCAGCGGCGGCGTGGCACATGTTCTGGCCGGGCTGGCCACGGTTATCCGCCATCGCCAGACCTGGCTCATCGCCATCGCCGGGCTCGGCTCGACGGCCCCGCTGCTCGGCTTCGCCGGATTGTGGGGTGTGCCTTTCCTCAAAACGGCCTATGCGCTTGAGCCGACGACAGCGGCGGCTATCACCTCCCTGATGATTGCCGGATGGGGCGTCGGCGCGCCGCTGTTCGGCTGGCTGTCGGACCGCATTGGACGGCGCTGCGCGCCGCTATTGGCGGGCATGGCGCTGGAGACGGCAGCGCTTGCCATGCTCATTGCCGTGCCCGGACTGCCGCTGGCCATCCTCGCTGCCTTGAGCTTTCTCGTGGGGCTGTTCGGTTCCGCGCAGATCTCCTGCTTCGCGCTCGTGCGCGAAATTCACCCACCCGGGCTCAGCGGCACCGGCATCGGCTTCGTCAACGCCATGGTGACCGGTGCCGGGGCGCTGTTCCAGCCGCTGATCGGCCTGTTCCTCGACCTGGCGTGGACGGGAGAAACTATCGCGGGTGCGCGCAATTACGACGCCGGCGCTTACCGCTGGGCCCTGTTCGTTCTCGTCGGCGTCTGCCTCGCCGGCCTGCTCGCCGCCCTGCCGATCCGCGAGACCCGGTGCCGTCCGGTGGATGGAGAACAGGCCTAAAGCTCGCCGCTTTATCGGCGCTCGGGAGATAATCCTGGGTTGAGAACTCAGGCTTTCAACGGTTTACGCCGAAGCTGGGTTTCCGAAGGCTCATCGACAATAACGACTTCGTGCCGCGGCATGGGGATTTTGATGTCGTTTTCCTTGAGAGCATCCCAGATGAGAAACAAGATGTCCGATGAGAATTTGTTGGGGCCGTCATCGAGACCGTCGACCCAGAATTCGACAGCGAACTGGACCCCGGCGGCTGCAAAACCGCGCAATTCACAGTCGGGCTCTTCAGGTTTTTGCAGCACGCGGGAGTGCTTTGAGACGGCGGCCTGGATTATTGGCGGCACCTTGTGAAGGTCGGTTTCATATGAAACTTGGAACTCCACTTCATAACGCTGTTCAGGTCCATCGCGCGTCCAGTTGACGAATTGCGTCGTGACGAATTTTTCATTCGGAACGTTGATTTCCTTGCCATCGAAAGTCTGAAGCGTGGAGGACCGCATATTGATGTCCTTCAGCGTGCCTGCCCTGCCGTCTTCAAGCTGGATGTAATCGCCAACCGACAGGGAGCGCTCCAGCAGAATGATGATGCCGGAAATGAAGTTGGACGCGACTTGCTGAAGACCAAATCCCAGCCCGACGCCGAGGGCGCCGCCGAAAACGGTCAACGCGGTTAAATCCAGACCCAGAATCTGCAACAGCAGAATGATGACCACGACAAAGAGCACGATCTGAAAAAGCTTTGCGAAAAGCTCTCGCGTCGAGACGTCGAGTGCGTCCTGGTCACGAATAACCTTCTGTCCGACATTGCTGGATATACGGCCCAGCCAAAACAGTATGCCTCCAGCGATTGCAGCCTTGGCGAGGAAATAGAGCGACAGCCGGATATTGCCGGCTTCCAGCGACAAACCGTCGAGAAAAACAACGGTCTCATCCAACCATCCAAAGACCTTGAGCGTGGCCAGCGGAATACCAATCCAGACACAGGCCGCACGGACAAGGGGATTGGTGATGAACCTGTTGATCGCCGAATAAAGGACGAATACGACTGCGGCGCTTGCGGCGAGCCGGACAAGCCAGGCTGTACCCACCGACGCGGTGGCTCCCTCGATGGCGATCGCAAGTGCGAGGACGGCAAGAACCGAAAACAACAAATCGCCGCAGGCGAAGGCCCACTGTCTCACCGTCAGGAAAGGGCCATCCGCGGGCTCCCGTTCAAAAAAGGCAACGCGCGTGCGGATCTGTTTGGCAACGCCATAGGCAACGGCAATTGCCACTATGATCGCACCCAGCTGTGCATAAAATTGCGGACTGGTGGCCCAATCGAGGACCTTCTCCAAAGCCTCCAGCCCAAAAACTTTCAAGTCATCGAAAATCTGCATCCGCTCCCGTCCCAAATCTGCATCAGCGCCTGATTGGAAACCGGTTCAAGCAGATGGCAACTGAATGCGCAAATACATAGCCTGCTATCGTTGGGTCGATACAGAAAAAAGCAGGTCTGTCTGGGCCGGACATGACGATAGGGCCGACACCCTGGTCTGGACTGGAAGCAGGGTCCAGACTCACGATTTGCAGGCAGCGAGAGCGATGAGCCTTGGGGCCGCCGCCCCAGCCCCGGCGCGCCCTGAAGGCCGGAATGTCCGCTCACCCCTCCAAAGCAGACGTGCCCGGCAGCCTTATTGACGTCCGCTAAGTGCCATAGCGGACATTGCGGGCAGATTTGAACTTTTGTGGATGGTCGTGTTAGGCTGTGCCACCTAAGCTGACATAATGACTGTTTGGCCTGCGCCGCATTTGTGCAGCGCAAACGTTGTTGCGCACCTGTCGGTGTAGCAGCTGTCAACGGACGTAATGCCACGGTCGCGAACCAACAATGGGCAGCAAGCAACAAGTGGGGGAGCGATGACGGATAATCCTGCGTTCGAGGAGATCAATGAAGCTAAAGCCAACATGGATCATATTTATGATCAATCCGACCCGCGGGCGTATTTCCGCGAACTGAAAAAGCTTGGCTATGCCATACCCGGCGCAGCCAAACCCATCTTCCAGAAGTTGATCTCACATCGGCGGCGGCGCCAAAACGATACGGTTCACGTTCTCGACCTGGGCTGTTCCTATGGTGTCAACGCAGCGCTCCTCAAGTACGATCTGTCGATCGGCGACCTCTACGAACATTGGGGGCAAGAGAAACTGGCGGATGCTACACCGGAGGAGGTCGTTGAATATGACCGGCACTTCTTCACCGATCTTGACGAATCCGAAAATATCGAAGTGATCGGACTCGATGTATCCGAGAACGCCGTTGCCTTCGCCGAAGAGGCAGGCCTGCTGGATGACGGGCTGGCATTCAATCTTGAAATAGAACCACTGCCCGCGCCGGTGGAGGAAGAACTGGCACCAATTGATCTCGTAATGTCGACTGGATGCATCGGCTATGTGACCGAGAAGAGCTTCGATCGCCTGCTACCGGCGATTACGCATGGCCGACAGCCGTGGATTGCCAATTTCGTGCTGCGGATGTTCCCGTTCGACGCGATCGAGGAGACCTTGTCCGACTGGGACTATGTGACAGAGAAACTTGATGGCCAAACCTTCGTGCAACGCGAATTCGCCTCGGCCGAAGAACAACAGCAGGTGGTCGATCAATTGGAGGAGAAAGGCATTGATGTCATCGGCAAGGAGACGGATGGCCACCTCCTAGCCGAGTTCTATCTCTCGCGCCCGATAAAGGACGCGGCTGAAGTGCCGATAGAAGGTTTATTTGCAACCTGATCAGATTGGTCGATGATGTCCGCGTTGGGTCATTAGCGCACGCTCGCCAAGGCGTCGTTTGATGTCCGGTTTTCACTGCCAAGCGATATTCCGGCAAGCCCGGCGCGGTCTCGGGATTTGCAGGCATGCAGAAAGATGAGCCTGGGGCCGCCGCCCCAGCCCCGGCGCGCCCTGCAGGCCGGAATGTCCGCTCACCCCTCCAAAGCAGACGTGCCCGGCAGTTGAAAAACAGATTTTTGGATGAGTTAAGGCAGGGCATCACCCAAATTGTGGCGTCTTGAAATTACATGTGTCTGCCAACTCGTTGGCTGGCAGGCAAACCTGTTCAAAGCGGTCGGACAGTTCATTGATTTCTATTGTATGGATTGGTTTCATAGGTTCTTGTCGCTACCCCCGACATAGTCGACAGGGACAATGGAGAGGCGAATAGCGCATAGCAGGATACATACTGGCGAGAGTCGCGCGTGGCAGGCAATATCTTCATCAGTTACAGGCGCGACCTAGACGCGCATTTCGCTGGCCGACTGCACGACCAGTTGCTGAGGTCGTTTCCAGCCAACAAGTTATTTATCGATGTCGACGATATCGAGCCGGGCCTCGACTTCGTTCAGGTCTTGGAAGATATGGTCGCCAAATGTGACGTGATGCTGGTCATTATTGGCTCTGGCTGGCAGGACGCCAAAAACAAAGACAAAGACAAGGACAAAGACACCGGTACAAGGCGGCTCGACAATCCAGACGACTTTGTCCGCATAGAAATTGCATCGGCGCTGAGGCTCGACGTGCGCGTTATACCTGTTCTCGTGGACGGGGCAACGATGCCCGACGAGCAAGGACTCCCCGAGGTGCTGATACCTTTGGCCCGCCGCCACGCAGTCCGCATCACCCATGATCAATTTGCCAGCGATTGTGGGAAGTTGCTCAAAGGCATAAATCGCGCCTTGTCGGTGGTCGAGAAAAGGGGCGCTCAGGCGAAAGAACCGGCGCCGACCAAGAAAACGGGGGTAAAGCAGGCCCAGCAGAAGACCGCGGTCGGCGCTGGCGGGCTCATTCTATCGGCACTTGCGGCGACTAGCAGCGAGTTGAGAGGGGCCGCAGCCGCAGCAGTGCTGTTGGCCCTTGCCGCAGGCGGCTACTATCTGGGCGTAATACGCCCTGAGACGCTGCTTCAGGAGGCTGCTTTTCGCTATTCGGGTAACGGGAATTATGCCTGTTTTGGCGATGCGACATTCCCCAGCAGTTGGCGGACTGAGGCGACCTGCCTCCATTTCGGATGCAACTTTGGTCAACTGGATCGCCGGGCTTGCCTGGTTCTTGGTGCCCGGAAAGACTCGAAAACAGTGATTCACGGCAATGCGGGTGGCGGTCGCTCCAATGAGTGCTGGCTGCAACAATCCTGCGGGGATCTGCGCTCGCATCCGGACTTCACTTTGTTCCGGCGCTAAGGCTGAGGGTCGTATTCCGGACGGTTTGAAGGCAATCCTCGGGCTGATCCGTTACTTGGCAAATTAGTCGCATGACCAGCCCGACACCAAGCTGGCGCGCTCGATACAGCTTTTCCGCTTCGGGTCATTGGCGCACTCCAGCCAAGCTGCCGTTTGATGCCCGGTTTTCGCCTCCAAGCCGCAGTCCGCCAAGCCCGGCGCCGGTAAATCCCGAGACCGCCGGGTTTCGTCAATGCGCGTGCGGGACCGATTTCCCTACCAGATCCCAGATGAAGCGGCCTCGCCGGAGGCGGCAAAAAAACATTCATGCGGGCACCGGTTCGCTATAGTCTTGCCCTTCATGGCCGCCAGACCGCATATTCCGAGTGGCCGCGCGCGGCGCGGCGCGCTCGCGGCAGTGCTCCTTCTCGCCGCGCTGATGCCGCTCCAGCCGGCATGGGCCGCCGGCGGCCCGGACGACGGGACGACGAAATCCTCCTGGGCCGACGACCCGCGCCTGCTCGACGCG
>JAJFHO010000071.1 GCA_021775575.1 Hyphomicrobiales bacterium | reverse complement strand
CGCGCGCGCGCCACTCATCGGTGACATAGTTGATGATGATCGATTTGCGTATCCCACTGATCTCGCGCGCCCGAAAGCCATGGAAGGTGTGGTCGGCGGGTATGAAGACCAGCGCGCCGTTCGGGTTGAAGGGTGAACTGCCCACATAGTTTTTGTCCGCGTCGAAGATGTCGGTCCCGAGATTTTCATGGGACGGGTCCTTCGACACATAGACCAGCATCGTGAAATTTTTGACGCCGAGATCGGAATGAGGCTCGAGCCAGAACCCGTTTATGTCCTGAGCATATTCAATGCGCAGATAGGTGCCGTCGAGATCAGTTCCGAAATGGCTGGCGATCCTGTCCGTCACACGCTCGTCCTGAAAGGCTTGCGAGAAAGCCTCGCAACACGGATATTTTTCACGGCTCTCGACATCGAAATAAGTGCGCGTGGCATTATGCAGCTCGCGTTTGCCCGATACGCCGTCAAGATCGGGGGCGGGGAAGGGCAGCGCGAATATGTCATCGAGCGTATCGCCGGGCAGGCAGCCGTCCAGGAACCAGTGGCGATATGGCGTTTCGTTCTGTTGTCCCTGCTCGAAGCTGGTGAGCAGAGTCCGAACCACATCATCCGCTGAACTTGTCATAAAACCTCTCCAAGCAAGGGTTCTCGCGTCCGGTCCAGGAGCGACATACCAGCGCTGGCTGGAAGCCTTCAGGGCCCCGGGAAGAGGTTGTGTAACACTGGCTCCGGGAAATGTGCAATTGCTCCGCTGTCGCAGGCAATGGCAGTTGGAGAATTTGAAGGTGCGGCCTAAGTCATGACCTAGTTAAAATGAACCCAGTTGATATGGCTCTGGGCAATATCCTGCTCGAGCGTCGTGGCGTCCGAGCCATGCAGCGGATTGACGCTCTGGCCGGCGATCCGGTCGTTGGATCTGAGGCATTGCGCCAGAAGTTCGAGCAACGACGCATGCACCTGGCGTTCGGCATCCAGCTGTGGCGGATTCTTCGCCAGAAACTCAAGAATTTCTCCGTAATCGGGCATTACCGATCCTCACAACGACTCGCCCCGGCCCTGTGGATAAGGTGTGGACACCACTTATGTCGAAACTGTGTCCGCGCAGTGATGCTTTGTGGACCCGGCGACAGGGCATGGCGCGCCGCGCATCCCCTTTGCCGGAGAGGCAATATTCCTATTTGGATACAATCCGTTGTCGTCTATTGGCGCGGTGACTAAACTGCTCGCCAAAACTGCATATCGAGGAGATGAGGGAATGATAGAGCTTTACACATGGTCGACGCCGAACGGACGGAAGGTATCGATCATGCTTGAGGAATGCGGGCTGGACTATAATGTCCACCCGATCAATATCGGTATGGACGAACAGCATCATCCCGACTTCATCGCAATTGCGCCGAATAACAGGATCCCGGCAATTGTCGACACCGACACCGGATTGAACCTCATGGAGTCTGGTGCGATATTGATGTATCTATCTGAAAAAACAGGGAAATTAATGCCGAAAGGTTTCGAGCCAAAGTGGCGGACCATCGAATGGCTGATGTGGCAAATGGGCGGCGTCGGCCCGATGATCGGCCAGGCGCATCACTTCATCAAGAACAACAAGGGTGTTAGCGAATATTCCGAGCGGCGTTATTTGCAGGAGGCCGAGCGGCTTTATGGCGTGCTCGACGGGAGGCTGGAAGACAATGAATATATGGCGGGCACCGAATATACCATCGCCGACATCGCCACCTGGCCATGGATATCGCGCTTTGAATGGCACACGGTCGACATGAATGAATTTCCCAATGTCGTGCGCTGGTACAAGCAGATCGCCGCGCGCCCGGCGGTTGAAAAAGGGTATCATGTGCCGATCGAGCAACCTGATGGAATTCCGCTGCCCTAGGGGCGGGGAAGGAACGAGAGGCGGCCCCAATGCCGGCAAAAAATGATTTCCATGGCGTCATCGCGCCAGTCCTGACCCCCTTCGGCGACGACGGGAACCCGGACGCCGTCCGGTTTCTGGCCCATGCCAAATGGCTTCTGGCCGACGGCTGCACGGGGCTTGCGCCCTTCGGCACGACGGGTGAGGCGAATTCGCTTGGTCTTCAGGAGCGGATGGACCTTCTGGAAGCGCTCGCCGCTGGCGGCGTCGACCCAACGCTCCTGATGCCGGGCACGGGTTTGTGCGCCTTGTCGGACACGGTCAAGCTTACCAAGCACGCCGTCGATCTCGGCTGCGGCGGCGCGATGATCCTGCCGCCCTTCTATTACAAGGCGGTCGATGACGACGGGCTGTTCGCCTATTATGCCGATCTCATCGAGCGCGTTGGCGACGATCGGCTGAAGATTTATCTCTATCACATCCCGCCCGTCGCCGTGGTCGGCATCAGCGTCGAACTCGTCGGCCGCCTCATCGAGGCCTATCCCGATACGGTCGTGGGGTTGAAGGACTCATCCGGCGACTGGAGCAATACAAAAGCTCTGCTCGATGCTTATCCGGGCTTCACGGTCTTTCCCGGGTCTGAAATCTTTCTGCTCGAGGGGCTGCGCAACGGCGGCGCGGGCTGCATTACCGCGACCGGCAACGTTAATGCCCGGATGATCCGCAGCCTCTACGACGATTGGCAAAGCGATCGGGCGGACAGCTTGCAGGAGGAAATCACCAACTTGCGCACGACCATTCAGGCGCGGCCGATGATACCGATGCTGAAGGCGATCGTCGCCCATTACCGCAACGATTCCGGTTGGGCGCGCCTTCGCCCGCCCTTCCTGCCGCTCGACGCCGGTGAGGCCAAGGCCGGCATCGACGAACTTGCCGAGCAGTATGGGTTTGAACTGAAGGCTGCGTGAGCCGGCGGGCAGCCCCTCAGCGCTTGAGGCCTGCTTCGAGTTTCACGGGATTGCCGTGCGGCGTGTTTTGATAGGCGCGCCGCCAGGCTTCCGTCCGGTCGTCCAGGATTTCTTCCGAAACGCCGCCATGGCTCCCGGCAAGGCTTTCCAGCGCGGCGAGGGCGGCGTGGTAATAGGTGTCCGGATTGTCGGGCTTGCCGGCGGCGGCGGCGGCGCTCAGTTCCGCGCCAAGGGTTTGCGACCATTGCGCGGGAGAAAACACGTTTTGCTCCGCCAGCCGAAAGGCAATGGCCAACACCTGCGCCTGCCAGGGTTCGTCGAACACCGGATCGCCTTCCGCTCCTTCGCGCGGCGCAAAACGGCTCTGCTCAGACGGGCTCAAAATAGCTCTCCCACATGTCCGCATACATGCGGTCGCGGCTGTCTTCGGCGTCCGGCCACAGATTGGCGGCGTTGAAACCGACGGTGTAAAGCGGCTCGGCGCGTTCTTCGCCCAGAGCATTGGCATCGGGCAAAATATGCGTGCCGCGATAGGCTTCGACAACGCCCCGCCGCCCGCGCAGATAGGCGGGAAGCCGGGTGTGGCCCGGCGCACCCGCCGACCTTACAGTCACTTTGTCTCCCGGCGCATAGGCCGGCGGCGTTTCACAATCGCGTTCCGCGATGATGGCGACATTCTTGGCCGTCGTGCGTACAAATTCGCCGGTCATCGGCGGCGGCGCATCGGGGGCCGGGCCGGCGGCTTTTCCGGCCACGATTTCCTCAACGCTCGCATATCCGGAATTCACCAGCATTGCCGCATAGGCCTGCAGCCACTGGTCGTAATAATTGCGGGTCAGATAGTCCACCGGGGGCGTCAGCTCCCGGCAATGGCGGAACCAGTCGATGCTCCAGTCTCCCGGCCGGGTCATGGCGCGGACGGTTCCGTATATGCGCGCTTCCCAGTCGGAGTGAAAGGCTTCTTCCTTTTCGTGCGTATCGACCCGGCCGAAGCCCTGGCGGCCACCAAGATCGTGGATCGTATCCATGTTACCCGTTCCCCTTGCCCGGGCCGAGATCGCGCTCGGTCCCGATCATCGAATTGCGGGTGACAATCGCGGCGAGCCTGTCTTCGTCCCAGCCATCTGTCCCGTCCGGGCGCTGGGGAAGCACGAGGTAGCGCAACTCCGACGTACTGTCCCACACGCGCACTTCGGTTTCGCCGTCGAGTTCGACTCCGAACTCTTTCAGGACCGCGCGCGGCTCGCGGATCGCGCGGGCGCGGTAGGCCGCCGTCTTGTACCAGTTTGGCGGCACGCCGAGCACGGATATGGGATAGCAGGAGCAGAGCGTGCACACGACCATATTGTGCAGCTTGTCCGTATTCTCCAGCACCTTGAGGTGACCGCCGCCATGGCCGACAAAGTCGAATTGCGCGATTGCCTTGGTGCCGTCTTCGAGAAGCAGCGCTTTGAACGCCGGGTCGCGCCAGGCCCGTGCGACAACTTTGGCGCCGCGTTTGGGTCCGATCTCTTCTGAATAAACTTCAATCCAGGTTTCGATAGCCTGCGGGTCTACCAACCCTTTTTCAACAAGCAGGCTCTCCAGTGCCTTGGCCCGCAGCGCCGGCTCGGGCGGCAAATGGCTGTGTAATTCCTCGTGAATTTGCTGGATTTTTCTGGAATCGTGTTTTGTCATGATGCTCCCCGGATCTGGTCGAGCGTCGCCTTTGGCGTAATCGCCTGCGGATCGGTTTTCAATTCGATCAGCGTGGGTTTGTCGGCCTTCAGAGCCTTGTCGAAAACGGATACGAAATCTTCAGTTTTTTCAATAGTTTCTCCATTTGCACCAAAGCTTCGCGCGAACGCCGCGAAGTCGGGATTGCGCAATTCGGTCCCCGACACCCGGTTCGGATAGTCGCGCTCCTGATGCATGCGGATAGTACCGTACATTTTATTGTTGACGACGATAATGACGATCGGAAGATCATATTGCATGGCTGTCGCCAGCTCCTGGCCGTTCATCAGGAAGCAGCCATCGCCATTGAAGGAAACGACCTTGCGCTCCGGCGCCGCCAGTTGCGCCGCAACGGCGGCGGGCATGCCGTAGCCCATCGCGCCGGCGGTATTGGCGAGCTGGGTCTTGTAGCCGCGGTAGCAGAAATAGCGATGGACGAAGGCCGCGTAGTTGCCCGCCCCGTTGGTGATGATGGCGTCGTCGGGAACCACATCGGACACATGGGTGACGATTTGTTCCATCTTTACGGCACCCGGTGTTTCGATCGGCGTCACAAAGCGTTCGAAGGCGGAGCGCAACTGGCTCGTCCATGACGTCCATGCAATCTCGTTCGGAGCGTCAATATCGGCGAGGCGCGTGGCAAAAGCGGCAACAGTAGCCTGAACCGGAATATCGGTGCGGTAGACGCTGCCGAGCTCTTCAGCGCTCGGATGGACATGGATGAGACTCTGGTCGGGGGTCGGCGATTTTACCAGGCTGTAGGCACCGGTCGTCATCTCGCCCAGCCGCGGTCCCATGACCAGCAGCACATCCGCATCGCGGATGCATTTGCCAAGCGTCGCGTCGATGCCGATGCCCATATGCCCCGCATAGTTGGGATGGCGGTTGTCCATATAGTCCTGATAGCGGAAGGTCGCGGTAACGGGCAGGTCGAGCCGCTCGGCGAAAGCGGTGATCTGCTCGCGCACCGTCCGATTCCAGCCTGGGCCGCCGATAATCATGATCGGCCGCTGAGCTTCCGCAAGCGCCGCCGCCACGGCCATGATCTGTTCATCGCCCGGATGCGACTGCGCAAGCGGCGATGCGGATACAGGCATGGCGTTGGTTTGCGCGCTCAGCATGTCCTCCGGCAAGGCCAGGACGACGGGCCCCGGACGTCCGCTGCGCGCGGTATGGGCCGCGCGGGCGACATATTCCGGAATGCGTTCTGTTTGCCTGATCTCCGCCGCCCATTTGGCGAGCGGCGAGAACATGGCCTTGAAATCAACCTCCTGGAAGGCTTCGCGATCCTCCATGCCGCGTGCGACCTGGCCGATGAACAGGATCATCGGCGTCGAATCCTGCTGTGCGATGTGAACACCGATCGCCGCATTCGAGGCGCCGGGCCCGCGGGTAACAAAGGCCGCGCCCAATCTGCCCGTCATTTTGGCGTATGCTTCCGCCATCATCGCCGCGCCGCCTTCCTGGCGGCAAATGATGGTGCGGATGGAACTGCCGTGCAGCCCGTCAAGAGCGGCGAGATAGCTCTCGCCAGGCACGCAGAATGCCGTGTCGCAGCCTTCCATGGCGAGCTGGTCGACGAGTAGCTGTCCCCCGTGGCGCATCGATGCTTTCCCTTTAGCTTCTCACCGGCTTGTGTGTCCGATTGCAGACCGGCGGTCAATTACCGCTCATTGAGCGCGGCTGACTTTGCGTCATCCGGCTGATGCGAGAAAGGGCTTTTTTGCGCCAGGGACCGATTGTATCTTTGATCCGCCGCATTGACGTCGGATCTCTGCGACAATGAGGTCATATTGCACTTGGCGCGTCCAATACCCATATTTTGCCCAGGAAGCGCATTATGGTCATAATGCAAATCTGTTAAGGGAATTCGATATCTTTCATGGCAGGAAATGAGACTGACCATTAGGTTGGTCGTCTGGTCGACGTAGCAGCCATTTTCGGGAATATGCTCCGAAGCGATGCTTTGGAGGGAGGACAACAAGATGAGCTTGAAATTGAATAGCGGTTTCACGGTTTCACATGCATTCGCCATTTCCATCGTGACGGCCGGAATGCTGTTTGCGAGCATCGCCGACAGTTCCGCCCAGGTCGTCAGGCGCGGCGTTCAGGGCGGTCTGCTCGGGGCCGGTGTTGGAGCGATCGTCGGCGGTGGTAAGGGCGCCGCCAAGGGCGCCGCGATAGGCGCCGCGGTTGGCGTCGTTGTCGGCGCCTCTGAAAAGAGTTCGCGTCGCGGGCCGCCGCCCCGGCGTGGGCCGGCTCCTCTGCCGCCCAGCTCGCCGCCAGCCTATCAGAATGGTCTCGTCTATGACATTCAGGCTTCGCTCAACCGCCTTGGCTACCAGCCTGGACCGGTGGACGGCAAATATGGCCGGCGCACGGCGGACGCCATCCGCGCCTATGAGTATAACAATCAGCTTCCGCTGACCGGTCAGCCCTCGCAACAGGTATACAATCACATGATTCAGCATGGTGGTTGACCGCGGATAGCGTCATTATTGACGGGAATTGCGGCGCCCCGGGGCATTTGCTCCGGGGCGTTTGCTTATGTTTGAACGCGAAAATTTGATCTAACGACGGTTGACGCCGCCGCTCGATCGTTGAACTTGCCGTTTGCGCCTGCTGTCATGCCGGTTTCGAAAAGCATTGCCAGAAATCGTATCTTTGGTCTTGAATATGGCGCGGGAGATGCTGACTTTGATAAACAGATGCCGTATGGCTTCGTCAATACAGGGTGGGAGAAACGTATGAAAAGATTTGCCAAATTTGCGATTGCGCTGGGCGCAGTCGCGGTTGCCGCGACCGGCGCGGTGGCTGCCGATGATCCGATTAAGGTTCGTCAGGAACTGATGAAAACGGTCGGCAAGTCGACCAAGCTGTCATCGCAGATGGCGAAAGGGAAGGTTCCCTATGATGGCGCGCAGGCCGAGCAGGCGATGCAAACGATCGCTGGGGTTCCCGATAAATATGTGACTCTCTTTCCCGCCGGTACGGAAAAAGGCGGCGAAACCGAAGCGTCACCGAAAATCTGGGAAGACATGGCTGGCTTCAAGGCGTCCGCCGAAAAACTGAAGGTTGCCGCGACGGCAGGCGCGCAGGCCGCCAAGCAAGGCAAGGATGCATTTGCCGCCGCCTTTGGCGAATTGGTGAAGACCTGCAAAGGGTGCCACGAAGGCTACCGCATTAAAAAACAAAAGTGACGAATGCACCGGTCCCGCTGGTCCGGGGCGAGCGGGACCGGGTTTAACAAGTGGAGATGTATATGCGACGGCTGTTTTGGGCGGCCGTTATCCTCGCCATAATCGGCGGCGTCGCCTTTTACGTTCTGACGATGCCTCGAATGATCGACGCGGGTGAATTGCCCCGGCATACCGCTGACGTCGCGAATGGCGAGTATATGTTTTTCGCAGGTGGTTGCGCCTCCTGCCACGCCGCCCCCGCATCCAGCAAATGCGACGATCCGAAATCGACCGACAAGCGAAAGCTTGCTGGCGGCCGGTGCCTGATTACTCCCTTCGGGCGGTTTTACGTACCCAATATTTCACCAGATCGGGAGTCCGGGATTGGCGGCTGGAGCGATATCCAGTTCGTCAACGCCATGGTGCGCGGCGTATCGCCTTCGGGTTCCCACTATTATCCGGCCTTTCCCTACACCTCCTATCAGCGCATGCGTTATGAGGATTTGCTCGACCTCAAGGCGTTTATGGACACCCTGCCGGCGGTGAAATCGCAGGTACCGGGTCACGACCTCGCCCTGCCGTTCCGTCTGCGCCGGGGCCTCGGGCTGTGGAAACTGCTTTATCTCGACGGCAAGCAATTCTCGCCTTCGCGCGGCCAGGACGAAAAGGTCGCCCGCGGCGCCTATCTCGTTGAGGGGCCGGGCCATTGCGGCGAGTGTCATTCGCCCCGCGATCCGTTGGGCGGAGCGCTGAGCGATGCCCGATATTCCGGCGCTCCGAATCCTGAAGGCAAGGGCTATGTCCCCAACATCACGCCGCACAAAACGGGGATCGGCGCATGGAGCGGGGAAGAGATCATCGACGCGCTCGAAACCGGCCTGACGCCATCTTTCGACTCTTTCGGCGGAACCATGGTTGCGGTGCAGGAGAATATGGCGAAACTAACAGCAGCGGACCGGGCCGCGATTGCAGCCTATCTGAAATCATTGCCCGCGGTGGCCAGCGCGCCGCGAAAGAAGGAGGCGGCCAAATGAAGCAGAGATCAGTAACCGGCCCGAGCATTCTGGCGGCGCTATCGCCGTGCTACGCCTACCGATCGGTCAAAGCCGTCATGGCGATGGCGCTTGTCGTTCTGATCGGATCGCTTGCGGGAGTTGCACGCGCGCAAGCGGCTTCGCTTTACGGTCTGACGATCGGTGTCGATGACTATATCGGGGTACAAAACGACCTTGAAGGGGCGGTTCGGGATGCCGAGGACATCGCCGACGCGCTGCGCAGTGCCGGCGCGAAGGAGGTTGTTACGCTGCTCGACCGCAAGGCGTCGAAAAAAGCGATAGAAGCAGCCTGGAATGCGATTGTGGCGAAGGCTAAGGCCGGCGATACCATCGTTTTCTCTTACGCGGGGCATGGCAGTCAGGAGAATGAACCGGCCGGCCGTGGTGATGAAGAAGACGGGATGAATGAGAATTTTCTTCTCGCGGGGTATGAAGTCAAAGGACCCGGTACACTACAGAGAATTGTCGACGATGAAATCTTCCTGTGGCTCAAGCGTGCGGAAGACAAGAAGGTTCGCGTCGTTTTCGTCGCCGACTCCTGCCACTCCGGCACGATGCATCGCAGCGCTCGCGCGGAAGGCGTCAAATTCCGCAGCGGAAATTTCGGTAAGCTGATCGAGGACCGTCTGGTCCTGCCGCTCGCCGACGCGTCGAAGCTTTCCGAGCAGGACTATCAGAACGTTACTTTCGTCGGCGCGACGTCGGAGGACCAGCTCACGCCGGAAGTGTCGATTCAAGGCGAGAAGCGCGGCGCGCTGAGCTGGGCGCTGGCGCGCGCGATCGAGGGGCGCGCGGATTTCAACGGCAATGGCGAGGTTACCCAGCTCGAATTGCTGGGATTCGTCGTCAATGCGGTCCACGCACATGTGGAGAGCCAGCAGACGCCCCAGATCCGTCCACTGAGGGCAAATTCGGAGGCGCTTTTTGCCGTTCGCGGCCTCACCCGGTCGGAAACTGAAAGAAAAGATAGAAAGGCCGCGGACAGCGAGACACTGCATGTCGCGATTGACGGCGGGAAGGCGTCGGCATTGTCCGGCCTGCCCGCGATAAAAGTGGTTTCTGCAAAATCCGATGCCGACCTGATCTGGTATGCGAAAACCGGAAAGGTGGATCATGTCGTCGGCGGCACGGTTGCTGAAAATGTCGGTGCGGGCGAAATGCCGGCAGTGGCGGTGAAGTGGGCGGCTTTGAAATGGCTGAAGGCGCGCGCGGCGCTCGCTCCCATCGACGGATCGCTGCCCAAGGGCAATGGCCGTTATCAGATAGGCGGCACGGTCGAAGTCGCCATCGGCGGCGCGCGTTATCCGCATCTGACGCTCTTCAATCTTCCTCCCGATGGCCGGGTTGAGTTTTTCATCCCCGATCCGCAGCGGAAGGGAGAGGCGAAGAAGGACTGGCGTAGAACCACGCTTCAGGAGAAGTTCAAGGTTGCGGACCCGCCCTATGGCGCGGAGCATCTGGTGGCGATCTTTTCCGCCGAGGTCCTCGACGATCTTCATGCCGCGCTACGGATGATGCGAACGGCGAACAAAGCCGCGGCGTTGCGCACGACGCTGGAGGAAGTCCTCAAGAGCAAGGATTTCCAGGTCGGCGTTCTCGATATCTACACTGGCTCGGGAAAGTAGCGGCGCGGCATGGCATTATCGGTCCGGCCCGGTTCCAGCCTTGTGGCGGCTTTGCTTTTGAGCATTCTGCCCATGGGGCTGCCGGCCGCCGCGCAAGACCGGGCGCTGGTCATCGGTGTCGGGGCCTACGCCGATCCCCGACTTGCTGCCTTTCCCAAGGGTTCGATCGCCGGCGATGTTGCTGCGATCGAAAAACTGCTCACCGGTACGCTGAGATTCAAGAAAGAAGAGATCAAGGTCCTGCGCGATGCGCAGGCCACCCGGGCGGCTGTCCTGGACGCCATCGCCGATTGGCTGAGACCCGACCGCAAGGAGGTCGAGCAGCGCCTGAAGGACGAAGAGGCGATCAAGGCCGGCAAGATCAAGAAACAGCAGATCAGGGCGCTGCGGCGCAAATGGGCAAAGGCGGCCCGCAAGCCGAAGCGCTCCTATCTCTATTTTGCCGGTTACGGTTTCCACCAGAACGACATCGACGGGGACGAGACGGACGGCCGCGATGAGGCGCTGGTGCCCTATGACGCTCATGTTGCCGGCAAAGGCGATCATATTCGCATTTCCGGCCTGATCAGCGACGACGATTTCTCCGCCGCGCTCAGAACCCTTGAAGGGCGCCGGGTCACTATTGTGCTGGACGCGAGCTATTCCGGCGCGGCGCGGCGCGGGCGTGCTTCCGGCACCGGACAGGAGAGGCTCATGTCGCGCGCGCCGGTGCTCGATGGCGCCGGTCATGCCGCCATCGACACCTCCCCGGACAGAATCGGGAATAATGACGGGAGTTTTGTCGAAGCGGTTTTCGCGAAAGGCACGTTGAGCGAATGGTCCGCCGCCTCCGCGGGGCAGGCGGCGCTTCTGGACAGTGGCCGAGAGAGCCCGCGCGGCCTGTTCACCCGGCTATACAGCGAGGGACTGGGAGACGGCAAAGCCGACCTGAACGGCAATGGCGCCATATCGAATACGGAATTGTTGCGCTATTTGATCGATGCATCGGCGGCTTTTTGCGCGCAAGCGGGTGAGGCTTGCCGCGCAGGGCTGACGCCACGCCTTTATCCGGTGAAATCCTATGGATTTTTGGCTAAATCCGCCAAACGCAGGCGCCGCAAGCTGTCCATTGGATTGGTTACCGACTTTCTGGTCGCGAGCGCGGGAACCGCGATCACCATCGACCAGATTCCACCCTCGCCGGTACGTGTCGGCGATACCCGGATTCGGTTCTCGGTGACCAGTCCCCATGACGGATCCCTGATTCTGCTTTCCGTGACCGACAAAGGGCATCTCATTCAGCTCTTCCCGAACCAGTTCGCGAAGCCGAAGCAAGCCGCCGGCATGATAGCCGCGAATGTTGCGGTTTCGGTTCCCGACGCCGACTACGGGATGCAGTTGACGGCGACCGATCCGGCGAAAGGACATGTCATCGCCCTGTTCACGCGCGACCCGGTCGATTTCGGGAGCAATGTCAAGGCGCGGAGCATCGGCGATATTCCCTATTCGGAAGCTCTCAGGGATTATTTGCCCGGGCTCGCCGCGGCGCTGTTAACGCCCGTGCACGGCGGCACCGGCGACAAAGCCAAACGTCTGCCTGAATGGTCGATTGCCACACTGGCGTATGAGATCGTGCCGTGAGCGCGCGTTGTGCCCGTTCATGCACCGTTCAGCTTGGAGTTCATATAGTCAGTTTACGTCCTAAAGGAATATGCGCCATTATTGTGTTTCCGAAGCCCATTTCAGGAGAGATAGAATGACGTTGAGCCGCGTTTTGATCATCAGATTGCTAGCCGCCGTCATCCTGTCAGCGTCCTTCGGTGCCGCGACAGGAATTTTCGCGAATAGCGCATGGGCACAGGAAAAGCCTGCGGTCGGACCAACCCCCGCGCAGGGCGATAAATCGCAGCCGGAGAAGCTGGCCGCGAAGACCGATGAAACAAAGCCGCTCGACCTTCCAGGTGAGAAAAAGGCCGCGGAAATACCCGAACCCAAAGATGCGGTGGCGGCGAAAGCCTTTCAGGTGCTCGACAAGCATTGCGCGCGCTGCCATCAGGACGGTCGGCTCGACCGGCTGAAACCCGCCAAGAATTTCGGCAATGTTCTGCATCTCGAGGAGGTCGCGGGAAACCCCAATCTGATCCTGCCGGGCAATCCCGACGCCTCGCCGCTCTATATCCAGATGGTCAAGCAGGAGATGCCCTACGATGTTTTCCAGGAGTTTTCGGGTGGAGATGAACCGACTGAATCGGACCTTGAATCAGTGCGGAGCTGGATCGAATCTCTCGGCGAGAGTTCTATCGCCGCTTGTGAAAAGCGTAAATTCATCGACAATGCCAGCATCTCCGCGGCGATTGCCGGCGATCTGAAGAAGGAGCCGAAGCACCGCAAAAAGGGCATGCGTTATGTAACGCTGACCCACCTCTACAATGCCTGTGACGGCGATCATGAAATAACCGCCTACAGGCAAGGGGTCGTCAAGCTTCTCAACAGCCTGTCGCAGAATTCCGATGTCCTGAAATTGAAGACGGCGGATGCCGCCGGGACGATCATCAAATTCCATCTCGACGACCTGAAATGGACCGAGGAGGACTGGGATCTTATCCTCAAATCCTATCCCTACGCGGTGAAATTCGAGGGTGGTGACGCCTCTTTCGTCGAAGAGACGACCGGCGCCGAGACCGCATGGGTCAGAGGCGACTGGCTTGCCTATACAGCGTCGCGTCCGCCGCTCTACCATAAATTGCTGAAGCTGCCGACGACCTTCGCGGAATTGGAAAAATTGCTTGGTGTCGATGTAAACGACAATATCGAAAAGCTCCGCGCACAGCGGGCGGGATTCCAGAATTCGCTTGTCAGCCGACACAACCGGCTGATCGAACGCCATACGATTTCGACCGGCGTTTTCTGGACCTCCTATGATTTTGCCGGCAATCGGGACAAGCAGAATCTGTTCGAACATCCGCTGGGCCCGGATGCCGACAGCGCGTTTACCCATGATGGCGGTGAGACCATCTGGTCGCTGCCAAACGGCTTCAACGCTTATTATCTGAACACCCAAAAGGGCGAGCAGCTCGACCACGGGCCGACGACCATCGTGCAGGACCAGTCACAGAAGGATTTGCTTGTGACCAACGGAATTTCCTGCTTCGGGTGCCATAATCAGGGCTTCCGCAAGGCAACCGACGAAATTCGCGATCACGTTCTTACCGGAACAAGCTTTTCTGAAAAAGTGCGCGAGACCGTGGCGGCGCTCTATCCGCCGGCCGAAAAGATGAATGCGCTTCTGGAGCAGGATTTCAGCCGGTTCCGCGGCGCGCTCCGTGCCGCCGGCATTGACCCCGATCTGGACCTTAACGGGGTGGAAATCATAAACGCGCTGTCGCAGCGTTATGAGCGCAATGTCGACTTGCGTCTCGCGGCGTCCGAATTCGGCATTACCACCGATCAGCTGAGCAAGGCGCTGGCCGCCAGCTCCGGCGAAGCGTTCCGCGTCAGGCGGCGGCTTGAGCAGGGCACGATCCCCCGCGATACCTTCGAGAGCCGGTATGCAAGTCTGGTGACGACCGTGCTCGATGCGAATGTGGCCGAGG
>JAJFHO010000008.1 GCA_021775575.1 Hyphomicrobiales bacterium | reverse complement strand
GTCATCACCTGCAATGGCGCGCACCGTTTTGTGCCCGACGCCGAACCGCATATTTCAATCCCGTTCCTGCACATCGCCGAGGTTACAGCAGACGCGATCAAACAAGCGGGACTCAGCACCGTGGCGCTTCTGGGGGTGCGTGAAACCATGGAGAATCCGTTCTACCCGGACATTCTCAAGACGCACGGCATCGAAACCATCATCCCCAACGAAGAGGAAAAGACGGTCATCCACGACAAGATCTATGAGGAGCTCACCCACGATGTGTTTCTTGACGAGACACGGGAGAAGTATGCGGAGATCATCCGTGCGCTCAACAAACGCGGCGCTGAAGGTGTCGTCCTTGGCTGCACAGAAATCCCGTTACTGATCCGCGAGGGCGATATGGATGCACCGGTGTTCTCAACGACAGATATTCACTGCAAGGCGGCTGTGGAAATGGCGCTATCAGAATAAATTGAGGTCTTTAAAAAATGCAGAAAAGCTTATGAAAATCTGGAGCTTTAAAGAGGCTGGTGATGCTGCTGATGTTTTGCGACTCAGCGAGATAGATGTACCGGAACCGGGACCAGGCGAGGTCCGGGTCAAGATTGCGGCCAGCGCTGTCAATCCGACCGATTGCAAGCGCCGTTCAGATGGTCGGGAGCTTGTGAAATTTCCTCAAATCATACCCAACAATGATGGCAGCGGCGTCATTGATTCGATTGGCGAAGGCGTTAATCCTGAGAGGCTTGATGAACGTGTCTGGATTTTCGCAGCCCAGGCCGGTCGCCCTTTTGGTACCGCAGCAGAATATTGTGTCCTACCCGAAAATCAGGTCCGACATTTGCCTGATGGACAGTCTTTCGAGGATGGCGCTTGCCTCGGCGTGCCGGCGGTGACGGCGCATCGGGCGCTATTTGCCGATGGCGATATTACGGGTCAGACAATCCTCATATCTGGTGCGTCAGGGCGCGTCGGCAGATATGCCGTGCAAATGGCAAAACATGCAGGCGCCACAGTGATCGCCACCGCAGGCTCTGATAACAAGATTGAACATGTTCGAGAGCTGGGTGCCGATCATATATTAAACTACAAGGCTGATAATATTCCTGGCGAGGTAGCAGAAATCACACAGGGGCAAGGCGTTGACCGTATCGTCGATGCGGCCTTTTCCTCTCACGCGGAAGAAATCCCGTCCCTGATTAGCGACAATGGGATCGTCACGGCCTATTCATTTGATGAAGATCCCAACCCGCGCGTGCCCCTGAACAAATTAATGTTCAAGAATGTCACCCTGCGGCCATTCTCAATTATGGGCATGCCACAGCAAGCGAAGAATGCAGCCTTTGCCCACATTGAAAATATGGCTGCAGAAGGCAAGCTCAATCATCTGATTGGCGCCCGTTATACATTTGATGAGATGATCAGCGCTCATGAGAATGTTGAGCAAGGCGAACTGTTTGGTGTTTGTCTGGTGCGGGTGAGTGGGTAATTTATCTGCAGCTCTAGTCTACTGCACCGCTATCCCCTTTACCTCTTCCACCAGCTTGGCCGGAACGCTCAAACCGTTCTCCGCCGCGTCCTTACGCATCTGCTCCCGTCGCCCGCCGGGAAGCCGTGCTCCTTCCTGGGACAGGATGCTCTCCATAATGTTTTCGACGCGCTCCAGAAAATGAGCGTTGCCAGAAAATGCTTCCGGGTCGATAGCCAAAAGGAACTGACCCGTACATGGGGGTTCCCCCTCGGTCGTGAAGAAGGAAGATGCTTCGGTTGAGAGCGCGCTGCCGGTTAAAGGCGCTGACAATATTTCCACCATCAGGCCAAGAGCCGCGCCCTTGATACCACCCGCTGGCAAGAGCACGCCCTCAGCAAGAGCTACTTCCGGGTCCGTGGTCGGGTTGCCCTTGGCGTCTGTTGCCCAGCCTTCAGGAATGGGCTTGCCCGCCTGCTTTGCAGTCATGATATTGCCGCGCGCAACTTGCGTCAGCGCCATGTCCATCACCAGCGGCAGTTCATTTTTTCTCGGACTGGCAAAAGCCAGTGGTTGAGTGCCGTAGATCGGCTTGGTTCCGCCCCACGGCGCCATGGCCTGGGGCGTATTTCCCATAACGATTGCGATGAGGCCTTGATCAGCAATCTTCTCAACATGGTGGCCAAGCACGCCGCAATGATGCGAATTGTGAAAGCCAACTGCCGCGATACCATTGGCACTTGTCTTTGCGGGTAAAAGTTCAAGAGCCATATCAATGGCCGGGTAGAAGAAGCCGCTTTTCACATCAATCATCAGGGAACCAGGTAGCTCCTTCATGATTTCCGGCCGCGCCTGCCCATCACATTTGCCGCTGGAAACCTGTCCTGAGTAGCTGGGGATGCGAGACAGTCCATGCCCCTTGCGTCCGTCAATTTCTGCGGCCAGCAGGGCTCGAGCGACGGGGCGCGCATTTTCCGCAGATGTGTTCACATTCACAAGCGCTGCGAACATGAGGCTCTCTAAGTCGTCACAGGACAGGGTGACAGTTTCACTCATGAAATTTCTCCAAGTACGCGCAGAACATTGTTGGCCGTAATGGTGCTGATCGCCGCCATGGATTCTTCCGTCACACCTGAAATATGCGGCGTTAGAATCAGGTTCGGCACGCCGGCGAACTTGGCCGCCTCTCCCAGCGACAGCGGCTCGTCGACGAACACATCCAGCGCCGCGCCGCCGATCTGGCCGGATTTGAGCGCCGCAATCAGGTCGTCCTCGTCGATGATGCCGCCGCGCGCGGTGTTCACCAGCAGCGCGCCTTTTTTCATTTTTGCCATGGCGGCAGCGTCGATAAGATTGCGGGTTTCGGGCAGCAGCGGCGTGTGCACCGAGAGAATGTCGCTGCGGGTGATGAGATCGTCCAGCGAGACATTCTCCGCCAGCTGCCACCCTTCGTGGTCAGCGGGCAGGTGCGGGTCGTATGCGATCGGCTTCATCTCGAGCCCGCGGGCCATGCGCGCCGCCGACCGGCCGATCATGCCGAAGCCGAGCAGGCCGAGCGTACGCCCGCGCGCCTCGAGGCCGACATATTTGTTGCGCGGCCATGTCCCGGTGAGGATCTCGTCCTTCGCGCAGAAAGATCCGCGCAGCAGCATCATGGCGGCGGTTATGGCGTATTCCGCCACCGAGACATTGTTGGAGCCGGTGGCCGGGCAGACTTTCACCCCATGGGCCTTGCAAGCGTCGAGATCGATATTGTCGAGCCCGACGCCGAGCCGCCCGATCACCTTGAGATTGGGCCCGGAGCTGAGAATATCGTCATTCACGCGGGTGCGGTTGCGCACGACGAGCGCCACCGCGCCGGGGAGCAGCGCCTTGATCTCGTCGGGCTTGTCGCACAGCGTCTTGTCCCAATGCACGTCATAGCGCGCCTTGAGCTCGTCAACCGGCCCTTCGTCCATGAATTCGGTGATCACAATATCGGGCATGGGTTATGCCATCTCCAGTTGCTTACAGATTTCATCCATCAGTTTCGGTTTCAGTTCCAGACCGATACCGGGCTGGTCGGCAGGCAGCGTCACATATCCGTCGACCACCGGCGTGTCGTCGGCAAACCCGCCATAGGGCTGGAACACGCCGGGGTAGGTTTCGGTACCGCCAAGTTGGAGACCGGCGGCCATGTTGAGACCGATCTGGTGGCCGCCATGGGGGAGGAAGCGCCGCCTGGACCAGCCGAGCCTTGCCGCCTCGTCGAGCATGACGAGGTTCTCCGTCAGCCCGTAGCATAATGACGGGTCGGGCTGCAGCCAGTCCGTCTCGGACCGCATGCCGCCAAAGCGCAGCAGATTGTTCATATCCTGATGGGAGAACAGATTTTCGCCGGTGGCGATGGCATGCGGATAAGTCTGTATCAGCTCGGCATTGAGATGATAATCGAGCGGGTCGCCCGGCTCCTCATACCAGGCAAGGCCGAGCGGCTCGATGGCCTTGCCGAACTCGACCGCCTGTTCCAGGGAGAAGCCGCCATTGACATCGATGGCGAGGTTTTCACCCGAACCCAACTCGTCGATAGCGGCTTCAATGCGCGCCATGTCTTCGCCGAGCGGCACCGCGCCCACTTTCATTTTACAGATTTTGTAGCCCTGCTCGCGGTAGCCGCGCATCTCGCCGCGCAGGGTCTCGATATCCTTGCCGGGGTTGTAATAGCCGCCGCCGGGATAGACGAGCACCTTGTCGTCATAGGCGCCATTGTTGTAGCGCTCCGACAGGATTTTCCAGAGCGGCTGTTCCGCGATCTTGGCGTGGATGTCCCACACCGCCATGTCGAGCGCGCCGATACAGTAGGAGCGTTCGCCGTGCCCGCCGGGCTTCTCGTTGGACATCAGCGCGGCCCAGATCGCTTGCGGAGAGAAATTCTCACCCGTCTCGTCCAGCAGCGATGCCGGATCGGCCTCGTCGAGCCGCGGCAGGAAGCGCGAGGCGAGCAGCCCCGGCTGGGCGTAGCGGCCATTGGAGGAAAAGCCGTAGCCGATCACCGGTTCGCCATTCCTGACCATGTCGGTCTCCACCGCGACAACATTGGTGGTCATGGCGGCGAAATTGATGATCGCGTTCGACATCCGCGAGGCGAGCGGCGCTGAAGCATGGCGGACTTTGGTGATTTTCATATGCCGGCGCTCCCTGGAAACGCCTGCCCCCGGGACAAGTCCGGGGGCGCCATCTGCAAATGTTGCCGTCTCGTGGTCTCACGCGCTCCGGTAGAGCTTGGTCATGACGAATTCCTTGTGACCCAGTGCTTCCGCCGACGTGTTGCGGCCGTTTGCCGTGCGGCGGATCATTTCAATGAGCGCGTCACCCGCATCGTCCAGCGTCATCTCGCGGCGCAGGATGCCCGAGACATCGACATCGATATGTTCCGACATGGTGCGCACGGTGCGCGGGTTGGCGGAGATTTTGATAACGGGGATGATCGGATTGCCGACAATATTGCCCTGCCCCGTGGGAAACGTGTGCACGACATAGCCCGCCGCCGCCATCAGCGTCACGCATTCAGCCGCCGCGGAAGAGGTGTCCATATAATAGAGGCCGGGGCCCTTGGCCGGCGCCTCGGCCGGCTCCAGCACATCGATATAGGCACTTTTCCGGCCGATCTTTTCGAGATTGCCGAGCGCCTTCTCCTCGATGGTGGTCAGCCCGCCCTCGATATTCCCCTTGGTCGGCTGCGAGTCGGACAGATCGTCGACCTTGTGCGCCTCGATGACGTCGTCCTGATAGGCCTGGAAGGTATCCATGAATTTCTTGGCGACCTCCGGGCTCGCCGCGCGCGCCTCGCAGATATGCTCGCCGCCGGTGATCTCGGAAGTTTCGCCGAACACGCCATAGATGCCCTTGGGGATCAGCTTGTCATACATGTTGCCGACGGTCGGGCAGGAGCCGAGGCCGGTCGTCGTGTCGGACTCGCCGCATTTGGTCGAGACCCATAATTCCGACATGTCGCATTCCTCGCGCTGCAGCTCGGTTGCCCAATGGACATATTCCTTGGCCTTGCGCCCGGCGGTCGCGATCGTTTCGAGATCGCCATGCTGCTCGATGGAAAAGCCGGTGACCGGTTTGCCGGTCTTGGCAATGCCGTCGACGATGCGTTGCGTCCAGTGCGGCTCGATGCCGATGACGATAACGGCCGCGACATTCGGGTTTGCGCCGGTGCCGATCATGGTACGGAAATGCAATTCCAAATCTTCACCGAACTGCAGCCGTCCATAGGAATGGGGCAGCGCCATGGTTCCCTTGATATTGTTGCCGACTGCCTCGCAGGCAGCGTTCGAAATATCGTCCACGGGCAGAATGATGACGTGATTGCGGACGCCGACGCGGCCATTTTCGCGCCGGTATCCCATGAATGTGTTGTTACTCTTTCCGTTAGCCTTGGCCATAGCCTTACCTCTCCTTGGGTGTATTCGGTGTCACTTGCTCTCGCCCGACGGGTAGAGCACGACATGTTCCTGTTCGTTCGGGTCGTTGCGCACGACGATCGCTATCGCCGCTTGCGTCTCGCTTAGGTTGGTTGGTTGGTGAGGCACGCCGGCGGGGATGAAGAGAAAATCTCCTGCCGTGTTGACGACGCTTTTGCTCAGGCCTTCGCCATAGCGCGTCTTCACCTTGCCTTGCAGAAGATAGACCGCCGACTCATAGCCCTTGTGGACATGCGCCTTCGCCGTGGCGCCGGGAGGGATGATCACCTTCAGCATCGACAGATGCCTGGCGCCCGCGGTCTTGCCCGAAATGCCGGAGAAAATCGGCAGCGCCTGTTTCGATCCGGTTTCCTCGACATTGCGCACCGTGACGACATCCTTGCCGTCACGCGCCCCGATGATCTCCTGTCCCGCGCATGCGGGTGAGCCGGCGAAAATTGCCGTTATTGCCATGCCTGTAACGGCCCAGCGCATAGGTCTTCTCCTGAGTTCGCGTTACCAGCGCTTGGTTTTCAGATTGTGGACATGGACATGCTCGCCGGTCTTGGCGGGCCCGACCATCTTGCCGATATCGACGCCATATTTGATGATCGTGTCGCCCTCCCTGAGATCGGCAAGCGCGACCTTGTGGCCGATCGGAATGTCATGCTCCGATTTCACATTGATGGTCGTATCACTTTCGGTGATGACGCCGAGCATATCGGTGCCGGCCTTGAGCCCTTCGACGACAACGACACCGACATTGTCCTTCGGGCTGTGAACGAGAAATTGTGGTTCTGACATTTCTATCTCCTTTTCGTAACGTTCCTTGAGTTTGCAATTTGGGTTCAGATTTGATCTGCCGCCGCCCCATTGGCGCTCGGCAGGATCGCGTCATTTCGCGGTAAATCCTCCATCGACAAACAGGACCTGCCCGGTGACATAGTCCGAAGCCGGCGACGCCAGGAAAAGCGCCGGGCCGACAAGGTCGTCCATTTCACCGTTGCGCCCGATGCAGGTTTGCGCCGCGAGCTTGTCCAGAAGTTCAGGGTCGCCGTAGACCTTCTGGGTCAGCTCGGTCGGAAAGAAGCCCGGACCAAGCGCATTGCAGTTGATCCCGTCGCCCGACCAGGCTTCCGCCATGGCCCGCGTCAACTGGGTAATGCCGCCCTTGCTGGCGCCATAGGCGATCCCGTTCGGCATCGCCCGCAGCGACTGCATGGAAGCGATATTGATAATGCGCCCCCAGCCTTTCGCCCGCATTGCCGGGACGAATAGCCTCGCCAGAAAAAAGGGCGTCGACAAATTCAACTCAAGCGTTTTCCGCCAGGCTTCCAACGTGACGTCATCGGCGGAGAGGCGCGGGTTCATGCCGGCTGTATTGACGACGATCTCAGGGTCGCCGAACCTGCTCTTGACTGCTTCAGCGATATCCTCAAGCCCGGCGGGGTCGACAAGGTCCCCGACAACCGCGGCTGCCTTGCCGCCTGCGCCTCCGGCTTCCTCGACCCAGGCGTCAAGCTTGTCTTTCCGGCGCGCGACACCGACAACGCTGGCGCCCGCCGATACGAAGGTCGAGGCCAGGAAGCACCCTATTCCGCTGCTCGCGCCCGTCACGCAGACGATGCGCCCCTGCACTGAGAACCGGTCGCTCATTCAGCCGCCGTCAGGTCGAATTTGTCACCGGGGAACCATTTTTCAAGCCGAATATCCGCTGTACGCGCATGCGCCTCCATGCCTTCAAGCCGCGAGATACGCGCAGTGGCTTCCGCGACCGGGCGAGCCCCGTCGCGGGTGGCGCGCTGCCACGTCACAATCTTCATATATTTGTGGACCGACAATCCGCCTGTATAACGAGCCGCCCCCGATGTCGGCAGGACGTGGTTTGTGCCGGACGCCTTGTCGCCGAAAGCAACCGTCGTTTCCTCACCCAGAAACAGTGAGCCATAGCAGTTGAGCCGGCCAAGCCACCAATCGAGGTCCTTGGCCTGAACAGTCAGATGCTCAGGCGCGATGCGGTCCGACACGTCGGCCACTTCCTCACGCGTATCGCAAAGGATGACTTCGGCGTAATCGCGCCATGCCTCAGTAGCATTTAGGGCATTGAGCTCGGGCAGGCTGTCGATCAGGCCCGGCACCAGCTCCATGACCTTCTCCGCCAGCGGCCGGCTGGTCGTGGCAAGCCAGACCGGCGAATTATAGCCATGCTCCGCCTGACCGACGAGGTCCCAGGCAACGATGAACGGGTCGGCCGTTTCATCAGCCAGGATCAGGCTGTCTGTGGGACCGGCAAGCATGTCGATGCCGACGCGGCCAAACAAAATTCGCTTGGCCTCGGCGACAAACTGGTTGCCCGGCCCGACGAGGATGTCCGCTTTGGGCAGTCCGAACAGGCCGAACGCCATGGCGGCAACGCCCTGGACGCCGCCGAGAGCCAGAATAGTGTCTGCACCGCAAATATCGGCCGTGTAGATGATAGCGGGATTGACGCCTACGCCGGGCCGGGGCGGAGAACAGGCCGCAATGTGCTCGCACGCCGCAACTTTGGCTGTGGTTACCGTCATGATGGCGGAGGCGATGTGACTGTAACGTCCGCCCGGCACATAGCAGCCGGCAGCCTGACACGGGATGCATTTCTGTCCCGCAATCAGACCGGGAACGATCTCCACTTCAAAATCGGAAATGGTTTCCTTCTGGGCTTCGGCAAATTTCCTCACATTGTCACGGGCAAAGCGGATATCGTCTTTCACCTTTTGCGAGAGCCCTTCGGTCGCGGCGTCGATCTCGTCGCGGGTCAGCACGATATTGCCGTCATATTTGTCGAATGTGGCGGCGTATTGCTTTGCTGCCTCCTCACCGCCAGCCTCGATTTCGTCGAGGATTTTCTGAACGGTCTCGCGCACATCGGACGCATCGGTCGTCGACGTTTTGGGCGCCTTTTTCAGATATTCGACAGCCATGGTTGGACTAAGCTCCTCTCGTCCGGGCGCCATCGCGCCCGTCATTTTCCGGCGCCCGGTTGCCGTAATTCCCTCCGGGCCCGAGCGCCATGTTCAAATCAGTTCCTCGGTCTTGTCGCGGGTCTCGCCATAGCGGCTGAGCGCCGGCGGCTTGAGCCCTTCGTAGAGACCCTCGACACGGGCGGCGAGCTCGGCATTGTTGCGCTCGAACAGCGATTGCCCGCGGATGTCGCTTTCCACCAGAAGCGGCCCGAAATTTTCGACCTTGAGGATCCACATGGCCTGGGCGATGCCAAGCTCATCGAGCCAATTGACGGCTTCCACGCTCTTGATGCCGCGCCCCAGAAGCGCACCGGTGCCGTAGCCTACCGTGGTGAGATAGACCGCCCCCACCGGCACGAACAGCTCGTTGTAATGGGCCTGGCTCATGCCGCCCTTGCCGATGATCACTTTCGCGCCGGTCTCGGCGAACCAGCGCTTGAGATATTTCGCGAAGCGAAAGCTCGCTGTCGCCGTCACCGCGCCGACTGTGAAGCTGCCGTCGTCATTCTGCGCCGCCGCCGGCGCGCAGTGGAAATTCACATTGGTGAGTTTGGCGAAGTCGACCGCCGGCGTCTCACCCTTGTTCAGTATCTTTTCGTAAACGCCCTCGCGCGCGGTGTAGATCACTCCATCGAGGAAGGCGACCGAGCCGATCTCCAGCTTGGCGAGATCCTCGTCGCTTACCGGCGTTTGCAGCCGGACGTGGTTCAGCTTGTCGGCCCGTGCACCCATATCAGCCTCCTATTCCGCCGCGCCGGACAGGGCGGCATCGCCGTCCCAGCCGACGCTGCCCCGCCGCATATAGGGCGTGAACCATTGTGGATCGGTGCGGTAGTCGACCGAACCGTTGGCATGAATACGCGCCGTTGCGCGCCGTGAGGACAGACAGAAGCAGTGCACCGACATGGGCATGCCGCCGGTGTGGGTGTAGCCGACTTCGATGTTGCACCCCACGACTGTCGAGGTGCCATTGAAGCCCATCGCGCCGAGACCTGTCTTGTTGCCGAGCTCTTTCAGCTCGCCTTCCAGCTTCGCCACCTCGGGCTGGGGATGACGGGAGCCGACGGTCCGCAGGCACGCCGCCTGCTTGCCGAGCACCATGCAGGTGTCCTTCGACCCGCCGAGCCCGACGCCGACGATGGCCGGCTGGCAGGCGAGGCCGCGCTTGCCGAAAGCGAACAGCACATCGAGGAAGAAGCGTTTGATGCCATCGATACCGTCGCCGGGAAACAGCATCCGGTAGTCGGAGCCGAACAGACCGCCCTTGTGCACGCTGGTAATGTCGATCCAGTCCGCGTCCGGCTCGAAGGAATATTCGATCTCCGGCGCGTTCATGCCGACATTGTTGTTGTTGTCCTGGCGGGTGAGAGGATGAACCCGGTTGGGCCTGAGCGGAATGTCGTGGGTCGCCTGCGCCGTGGCCTTTCTGAGCCTGTATTCGAGCGCGACGAAGCCGCCCTCGATCCGCGCCTCGTTGCCGGTTTTCACATAATAGCGCGGCAGCCCTGAATCCGCGCACATCGGCCGCCTGTCCTCGCGCGCCGCCTGCCAGTTCTCCAGCATCGCCTCCAGCACGAAAGCGGAAAGATCACCCTTCTCGGTATCGATCATCGCCCGGATGCCGGACTCGTAATCGTCAGGGATATCGATCGCCGCATTCGCCATAATCCGGCTGGCGGCTTGCTCGATTGTGTCGGCCTTGATCATGTCACCAACTCCATCACTGCGCCGCCTGCGGCGGGGGCGCGATTTCAGGCGGCGCGCCAGCCTCACCCTCGATCAGGGATTCGCCCGGCTTCACTATTGTAAACGCCACCGCCTCGGACCCGATCTTCAATGTCTCCTCATCGCCCATCCGAACGGTCGTATAGCGCGTCGTCTCGAAGGCTCCGGATTCGGGAAAATCAGACCGGTAATGGGCGCCGCGCGAATCCTCGCGCGCCAGAGCGGCTTGCGCGATCGTCTTCGACACCAGGATCATGCTCTCCAGATTGAGCCAGTCATGCCATGTCGGATTGAAGGTGCGCGTCGGATCCGAAAGGCCCGTCGCGGCATGACGCTCGGACAGCTCGTCGAGCTCATCCAGACATTGCTTGAGCAATTTTTCTTCGCGGACAATCCCGGCCTTGTCCCACATCAGGTCCAGAAGCCGCTCGCGAAGCGAATTGAGGTTGCCCGGTTTCTGACCGAACGGCCTGAGCGCGCGCCCGACTTCATGCTCGAGAACCGAAGCGTCGGGTTCGCGCCAGCTGGCGCCCTGCGCAATCGCGTCCGCCATTGCGTCGCCCGCAATGCCGCCGAACACGGTCGAGTTGGCAACGCCGTTTCCGCCAAGCCGGTTGGCGCCATGGACGCCGCCGGAATCCTCACCCGCCACATAAAGGCCTTCGAGCGCCGTGCGGCAGTCGGTGCCGAATTCGATGCCGCCCATCATATAATGCGCCGTCGGGAGCACTTCGACGTCGCCGCCGGCAAGGTCGAAACCGCAATCGGCGCAGCGCTTGACCATGCCCTTGAACTGTTTGGCGACCTTTTCAGGCCCCAGATGCGCCATGCGGATATAGATGCCGCCATTGGGCGTGCCGCGCCCGGCCCGCACCTCTTCATACATGGCGCGCGAGACGATATCGCGGGTCGCGCGTTCGCCATGCGGATGATAGTTGAACATGAAACGCTCGCCGGCGCCGTCGAGCAGATAACCGCCGGAACCGCGCAGGCCTTCTTCCAAAATAGTGCCGGTCATGCGCGTGTCGTCGCCGGCGAGAATGCCGGTCGGGTGGAATTGCACCATCTCCATATCGCGCAGCGTCAGGCCCGCGCGCAACCCCATGGCCATGCCGTCGCAGGCCTTGTCGCCGCTGGGCGTGTGGTAGCGGTACATGGTCGGCCCGCCGCCCGCGCCGAGCAGAACCGCCTTCGCCTGCACGAAGCGAAAGGCGCCGCTGCGGATATCGACAAGCAGCACGCCGGAAAGACCCGAGCCATCCCGCGCCGGGATGAACGCGACGGCGCGATGCTCTTCCAGCCGGCGGATGTCGCGCGCCCATACCTGTTCGGCAAGGCGGTTGATGATCTCGATGCCGGTCAGGTCGCCCTTGTGTACGGTGCGGTCGAAGCTTTGGCCCGCAAACGCCTTTTGATGCAGCGTGCCGTCCGGGTTGCGGTCGAAATAGCAGCCCATTTCATTTTCAAGTTCATGAATGCGCTTCACCGCGCCATTGACCAGCGCCCACGCCAGGTCCTGGTTAGGCAGCCACTTGCCGCCGACGATCGTATCCATGAAGTGGCGCTCGATTGAATCCTCTGCCGCCAGCGCCACATTGTAGCCGCCCTGCACCATACGCGTGCAGCCCGACTTGCCGACGAGACCCTTGACCGCGATGGTGATATCGAGATCCGGGTTTGCCTTTTTGGCATAAAGCGCGGCGAACAGCCCCGCCCCTCCGGTGCCGATGACAAGAATGTCGGTGCGCAGGGTCTCAAGCATCTAAAAGGCCCTCATCGCGAACAGCAGGCTGAAGCCAAGGCCAAAGGCAAAGGCCGCTGAAATCCAGAAGGCTTGCGCGCGCTCAAGAGCGAAGAACTCGATTGCGAGCAGCCTTGTGCCGCCGGCGAAATGAACCGCCAGGGTTCCGACCAGCAGCGCCTCACTCACCTTGACCAGAGGCTGGTTGGTCCAGGCTATGACGCCTGAAAAGACTTCCCCCTCCAGCGCAAGGCCAAGGACAAGAAAGTGAACAGGCAGGAAAATGGCCAGCGCCAGGCCCGACAGGCGGTGAACAAGCGCGGCGACGAAGCCGGGATGCGCCCTGCTCGCTTTTATGACCGTGGCCCTGCTCATGCCCACACCACCGCATAAACGGCCCGCGCGCCGAGCCCGATCAGCGCCAGCATGAATAAATGTCCTGCAATCGCCGCCGCGCGGTCGCTCAGGGAGAACCACTCGCGGGCGATGGTTTGAAGGCCGATACCGGCGTGGACGGCGGCGGCGAGGACAAACAGGGCGTAAAAGCCCGCCCACGCCGCGCTGCCGCGGGTCCGGCCGAGAATTTCCTCCGCCGACAACCCGCCCTGAACGGCCATGACGATCACAATGAGATGGGTCACGATCAGCGGCACCATGATCATGGCCGTTCCACGCTGCAGGAGATAGCTCAGCGGGGTCATGGCGCGAGTTCTCCCTTGAGCTTGGCTTTAATCGATGCCCGTTTAAGCCCGGCAATGGAGAATGTCGGGTTGAGGGAAACCGGACAATGCGCGGCGCAGGACTGGTGGGTATGACAGTTGTGGCATCCCCCCGATGCGGACACCGCCTTCAGGATCCCGGTCCGGTCGCCGTCGCGCACGTCGTTCCATGCCGCCCAGGCCCGATTGAGCGCGGCCGGCCCCAGATAGTCGTCGCGCCACGCCACAACGTCACAAGCCGAATAGCAGACCCCGCAATTGATGCATTCGATTGCCGCGCTCGCGGCGGCGCGTTCCGGTTTGTCGGGCGGCACCGGCGCCAATTGATCCCTTGGGCCCTCGCCCGGCACAAAGCGGCCGCGCGCGCGCTGCCATTTGTCGAAGAAGGGCGTCATGTCGGTAACGAGATCGCGGATGAGGGGCAGGTTCTGCAGCGGCGCGATGGTCAACCGCCCCGCTTTGGCGACCCGGCTGACATGGGTCCGGCAGGTCCAGCGCGGGCGTCCGTTGACGGTCATCGCGCAGGAGCCGCACACCCCCACCCGGCAGGCGAAGCGATAGGCCAGCGCGGAGTCCAGATGCCGCTGTACATAGGTGACGACGTCGAGAACGGTCTGGTTTTCGCGCGCCGGCACTTCAAATGACTGATAGCGGCCATCCGCGCCGCCGCGCCAGATGTCAACGCCGAGTGTCTTTTCCCCGCTCATCGCGCCGCATTCTCCTTGCTGCCGCCGAGCGACATTTCCAGCTTCACCATGTCACCGCGATAATTGACGATGCCGACATAGATCACCTGGCCGTCGCCATCGAGGACGACACGGCGCAATATTCCGATCGGCGAACCGATTGGCACGCCGATGCCTTCCGCCACGTCGCGGTCCGCGGTGCCGATAGACAATGTCTGCCGGATGTCGGCGATGTTCACGTTGGGCAGCTTCTCAAGCACGGGAATGATCATTTCGCGATCGAAGCGCTCAGGCGCGCAGGCGTAAACATTTCCGTCGAGATGCATATCGACAACCGCATAGGCGCGCTCGCCCCGTCCGTGCAGCCGGCGCATATGCCTGTAAGCCCTGGCGGGCGTGCCATCTGCCGGCTCAAGCAGGGGCACGCTTTGCTGTTCATCCACCTCAAGGATCTTCGACCAGGTGCCCTCTAGCGAGTGAATGAGCTCATCATGGCTTGTCGCCAGCTTGAACCATTCCGGAGCGCCGCCGTCCGTGACGAATGTCCCGCGGCCGCGGCTTCGCCAGATCAGCCCTTCGCTCTCCAGCAAGCCAAGGGCCTGGCGTATGGTTACGCGCGCGACATTGAATTCCCGCTCAAGGCCATCGAGCGTGGGAAGCTGGTCGCCCGCCGCCCATTGGCCTGAGCGAATGCGCTGGCGGATCACATTGGCCACCTGCGCATAGAGGGTGCCATGCCTTTCGGAAAAGGCCGGGCGCTCTTTTGCATTGCGTTTTTCGGCGATATCGAACGACATAGGTGCTGGACAGATCGTTGGAATTGTTCAAAAGTACTAAAAACAGTATATTAGAATTTATTCCGGAGCAAGATCCGAATCCGGGCGACTGCCGGGGGAACAGATATCGATGGGAGATAATCACGAGAGCAGCAGTGTCGCCATGCGCGTGGCGGAAACCATGCACGCCTATGGCGTGCGTTTCGCTTTTGGCATCCCCGGCAACGATGTGCTCGAATTGATCCGCGCCTGCGAGGCGGTCGGCATTCGCTTCGTGCTGGCCAAAAGCGAACCCTCCGCGGGCTTCATGGCCGATGCCGTCGCCCAGCTCACCGGGAACCCGGCGGCCTGCATCTTCGCGCTTGGTCCCGGCCTCGCCAACGGCGTCACCGGCGTTGCCGGCGCATTGATGGAGCGAACTCCGGTGATCATTCTCGGCGGCGAAATGGCGTCGGACAGGCGGGGACTCTATACGCATCAGGTATTCGACCATATCGCGGTGATGCAGCCGGTCACCAAATGGGCCAGCGAATTGAATCCGGCGCGCGCGGCGCAGCAGACCGCCAAGGCGCTCGATATCGCCATGACCGAGCCGCGCGGACCCGTCTATCTGAACTGCCCGGCCGATGCCAGCCGCGCTGAGGCCGCCGAAGCGGCCCCTTGCGCTCCATCGGTCCAAGCCGTGGGGCCGTGCGGCGGTGAGGCGATATCCCAGGCGCGCTCCAGCCTCGCCTCGGCAAAACAGCCCCTTGCCCTGATCGGCCTTGGTGCGTTGCGGCCCGGCGTCGCGGAACCGCTCGAGGCGTTCCTCGAAGCGTGGAGAATTCCGTTTCTCACCACCTTCAAGGCGAAAGGCGTGGTTTCCGAACGCCATCCGCTGGCGCTTGGCGCACTCGGGCTCAGCCCGATCGTCGATGACAAAACCCTTGAACTGGTCGGCAAGGCGGATCATCTCGCCCTGATCGGGTTCGACGCTATCGAGTTGCGCGACGCCTGGCTCGGCGCCTGGAGCGAGGAAATATCCTGCCTGACGCTGGACTGGGCGGCGCGGACGGAGCGTGTTTTCCCGGCGGGACTTCAGCTTCTCGGCGATTTGCGCGCCAATCTGCTGGCGCTTTGCGAGAAATCCGCGCCGGCGGCAACCTGGCCCGAAATGGATCTCGCGGGCTTCAGGCAAGCCGTCGCCGGCATTGTCGCGCCGCACGACCCGGAAGACGGCGTGAGCCCGGCGGCCCTGTTCGCCGCCATCGACACCGCCATTTCCGACGACCTTATCCTGACCGTCGATGTCGGCGCGCACCGAATTCTCGCCTGCCATGCGCTCCATTGCGTGACACCCAACCAGCTTCTGCAATCCAATGGACTTTGTTCGATGGGTTATGCGATTCCAGCCGCCGCGGCCGCCGCGCTCGCCAGCCCCGGGAAGCGCGCCGTTGCGATCCTCGGTGACGGCTGCGCGTTGATGAGCCTGGGCGAACTGGCGGTGATCGCGGAATATGAGCTGCCGGTCACAGTGGTGATTCTGAATGACGCAAGTCTGGCGCTCATCGAGCTGAAGCAATCGAAGATGCAGGTCGAGACCGGCGCGGTGCGCTTCAAGAGTCCCAACTTCGCCGAACTTGCCTCCGGCTTCGGCATCGACGGTATCCGGGCGGCGACCAATGGCGAATTCCGCTCCGCGTTCGAGCGCTCACTGGCGGCGAAAGGGCCCGTCCTGATCGAGGCCGTCTGCGACCGGCGCGAATATTGGGAGCAGATGTAACCGGCGTGCGGCGCCTTTTGTCCAAAAATCTCCGAATTTCGGGGCCAGTTTGCACACAATCCATGCTTCTCTCGAACGCGGATAAGGGTCTTTTAACAAAGGCAGGCGATCCTGCGGGGGAGTGGGGGCTCGTGTTCAATTGCGGAATGAGTCATGATGTTGCGTATCCTGCCGCTTTCGTTAGCTTTCCTTAGCCTTTTGCTCATTGCCGGGTGCGCCGAAGGCCCGGCCGAATTCGCCGCGCCGCAGCAGCGCGTCGCGGTGGAACAGGTCCGCCTCGACAAAGAAGAAGCGCGGGCCATGATTAATCGCTACCGGGCCGAAAAGGGCCTGGGGGGCCTCACAATCAGCCGCCAGCTTACCCGCGCGGCCCAGCGCCATTCGGCCGACCTGGCACGCCACGACAAGATCTCGCATGCCGGCTCCGACGGTTCCGACCCCTGGAAGCGGGTGCAGGGCTCGGGGTACAAGGCGCGTCTGGCGGCGGAAAATGTCGGCGCCGGACAACGCTCGCTGCATGAGGTTTTCCGCGGCTGGCAGAAAAGCCCCGGCCACAACAAGAATCTTTTGCTGGCCGACGCCACCCAGATGGGCATCGCGCTTGTTACCGACCCGGGAACCGGTTACGGCACCTTCTGGACACTTGTGCTCGGTACACCGATGTAGGCCATTGCCCGTTGGCCCCGTGCGAAGCTAGAGTCGCCGGCACATTAATTTACCGGGGGGAATCGTGACGCGATGGAAATGTTTCGCCGCATGCTGCCGGGGCCGCAGCCTTATGATTCACTTTACGGAAATTTCAAATGGTCGGTGCCCGAGCGCTACAATATCGCGCATGAGGTGTGCGACCGCTGGGCGGATGCGCAACCTGATCGCCTTGCCATCATTCACAAGACAGCCGACGGCGCTCTGGAGCGGTTGAGCTATGGCGAATTGCGCGCCCATGCCGACCGGCTTGCCAACGGCCTGCGCGCCGTCGGGATCGCCAAACAGGACCGGATCGCGCTGTTGCTGCCGCAATGTCCGCAAACCGCGATCACCCATATCGCCGCTTACAAGCTCGGCGCGGTGGCCGTGCCGCTGGCGTCGCTGTTCGGCGCCGACGCACTGGAATACCGGCTGAACACCGCCGGCGCCAAGGCGGTCGTAACCGATGCGGGCGGTCTGGCGAAGATCAAGGGCATCCGTGACAAGCTCGACCAGCTTGAGGTGATCCTGTGCGTCGATGGCGCCGACGGCGAGGCCAAGGGCTTCGACGCTTTTTGCGCCGGCCAACCTGCCCGGTTCGAAACCGAGGACACCAGTTCGGAAGACTGGTCGATCATGGTTTTCACATCGGGAACGACGGGACCGCCGAAGGGCGCGCTGCATGCCCAGCGTATTCTGCTCGGGCATCTGCCGAGCATTGAATATTCCCACGAGTTCTTTCCCAGGGAGGGCGATCTGATGTGGACGCCGGCGGACTGGGCGTGGGCCGGCGGCCTGTTCAACATCATGTTGCCCGCGCTCAATTACGGCGTCCCGCTGCTGGCGTATAATTTCACCAAATTCGACCCCGAGACCGCTTTCGCGCTGATGGAGGAGACCGGCTTGCGCAATGCCTTCATTCCGCCGACGGCGCTCCGGATGCTGCGCGCGGTGGACAAGCCCTCACAGCACTACAATCTCAATCTGCGCACCATCGCCAGCGGCGGCGAATCGCTTGGACGCGAAACCCTGGACTGGGGCCGCGAGGAGCTTGGACTGACGGTCAACGAATTTTACGGCCAGACCGAGTGCAACTATGTGCTTGCCTCCTGCAGCGCGATCGGCGTGACGCAGCCCGGCTCGATCGGCAAGGCGATTCCCGGCCATACCGTCGGCGTGATCGACGATGAAGGAAACGAGCTGGGGCCCGGCGAGCAGGGCCAGATCGCGGTCAAGCGGCCCGACCCGATCATGTTCCTCGGCTATTGGCAGCGCCCCGACGCCACGGAAGAGAAATACATCGGCGACTGGATGACGACCGGCGACCAGGGAACGATCGACAAGGATGGTTATATTTCCTTCGTCGGGCGCGACGACGACGTCATAACAAGCGCCGGATTTCGCATCGGACCCGGCGAGATCGAGGATTGTCTGTTGCGCCACCCGGCGGTTCGGCTCGCCGCGGCGATCGGCAAACCCGATGAACTTCGCACCGAGATCGTCAAGGCCTTCATTGTGCTCAACGACGGCCATGAGGCCTCCCTGGACCTTGAGAAGGATTTGCGCGGCTTTGTGCGCGAACATCTCTCGGCGCATGAATATCCGCGCGAGATCGCCTTTATCGACGAAATGCCGCTAACGACAACGGGGAAGGTGATCCGGCGGCTGCTGCGGGACAAGGGCTAGGTTGAGGACTCATAAATATCATGCAATTCCACGCAGTGGATTTCGCCACTGCCTGCGTTATAAGAACTTGAAAATCATGAAGATTTCCCGCGTTCTTCTGCCTTGTCAGAGACAAAATCCACTGCGTGGAATGGACGATATTTATGAGTTCTCAACCTAGAGCGCTTGCAGGAAAAGTGTGGGCGGTTTTCCGCCCGGAAAGCGCATTAGAACAAATAGATAGAGCATGATCGGCGATTCAGAAATCGTCGAACCTGCTCTAGCCCAGCGGCAAGTCCTGGTCGATCACATAAGGCCCGCCGCC
>JAJFHO010000070.1 GCA_021775575.1 Hyphomicrobiales bacterium | reverse complement strand
GTCTGGAAGAACATCCCCGTCAACCGCAAGACCATCAAGCCGGGTTGGGTTCGCCCGTTGCGCTGGGCCGCCAAGGCAGCGCATGCTCCGCTCGGGCGGGACAAATGGCATCGCTTCGAAAAGAGATTCTTCGGCTACTGGATGGAGCAGGGTAGTCATTCCGCGATCAGGCCCTATGCAACCATTGCCCGCGACCGGCGCGGCGCCCGCAGTGGCATCTCCTGGCACACAGAGGCCTATCTGGCCGGCCATGGTCTGGCCTATGACGGAACGCTGCCCGGTTGAAAATGGCTGACGATTTCACACACGCCGGCTATCGCGCGCTTCTCGCAGCTTTGCAGGATCGGGATTACGAGGCTGTCGGCTACGATGAAGCACTACCCGAGGCCCGGCATCTCATCCTGCGCCACGATCTGGACATGTCGTTGCAGGCGGCCGAGCCGATTGCGGAGATCGAGCATGAACTGGGCGTGCGCGCGCATTATTTCGTGCTTGTGCGGACGGAAATGTACAATCCCTTCTCGGCAAGAGCACGCGCTTCGCTGGAGAAGATAAGCGGCCTGGGGCATGCCATCGGGCTGCATCTCGATGCGTCGCTTTGCGCCAACGATCCTACCGCGCTCGACGAGGCCGCCGAACGCGAGTGCCGGGTGCTCGAAGATGCAACGCGAGCACCTGTCCGCTTCATCAGTTTTCATCGCCCGGCGGAGGCGCTTCTTGGCTATGACAAGCCGCTGGCCGGGCGACGGCATGCCTACGAGCCTCGCTTCTTCGAGGCGATGGGCTATGTCTCCGACTCGCGCGGAGGCTGGCATCACGGCGACCCGCTCGACCATGATGCGGTACAGGAAGGACGCGCGCTGCAGCTGCTGACCCATCCAATCTGGTGGCCGGGCGAGGCGATCGACGGGCCGGTGATGAAGCTCGATCGCTTCGTGTCGGAACGGCATGACCTTTTGCGCCGCGAGCTGGCGGCGAATTGCGAGCCCTACCGTGCTGCTTTGGCACAGGACATTGATCAGTGAGAAAGCTATAAGGCCTGCTTCATGAGTAACGTCACCCACATCCTCGGTATCCACGACGGTCACAATTGCGGCGCCACGCTCGTCGCCGACGGCATTGTCGTTGCGTCGGTCTGCGAAGAACGGCTGACCCGCCGCAAGAATGAGGTCGGATATCCTGAAAAGTCGATCGCCGAAGTTCTCCGGCTGGGCGGGGTCGATTCATCCGAACTGGCTTCGGTCGTCTATGCCTCCAACTTTATGCACCGTGAGGATTATCTGACCAATCTGGATACCTGGTACAAAGTGGGCCTCGCGGATCAGCGGGCCGCGAATGCGAGGCCGAAGGACTATCAGAAGCTCATTTTTGACCAGCGCCGGCGCGAACGGATAGACCAGACGGTGAAGCAACTCGGTATTGCCCGGGAGACGGTCAGTTTCGTCGAACATCACCTCGCCCATCTCACGGCGGCTTATTATACGGCGCCCCGACATGCCCCCGGCAAGCCGGTCCTGGGTATCACCTGTGACGGGGCGGGCGACGGGCTGTGCGCAACCGTATCGGTGTGCCGCGGCAATGATATCGAGCGTATCGCCAGCACCGACCGGCACGCCTCATTGGGCAAGATCTATTCCCGCGTTACCTTTCTGATGGGCATGACCCCCTGGGAGCATGAGTTCAAGCTTATGGGGCTCGCCCCCTACGCCGACACGGCGCGCGCCAGCCATGCGGCCGAGCCACTGCGCAGGCTCCTGAAAGTCAGCGACGACGGTCTCCGATTTGAGCGGGGCGGCGAGCTTTCGACCAATTTTTGTTACGAGTATCTGCGTGACGCTTTCGAACGGATCCGATTTGATACGATCGGAGGAGCAGTCCAGCTCTATACGGAAGAAATGCTGCTCGACTGGGTGCGAGGTTGCATTAGGCATACCGGCATATCCGACATCGTCGCGGGCGGCGGCGTGTTCATGAATGTGAAGGCCAATATGCTGATCGCCCAGCTGCCGGAGGTTTCCTCATTCTATGTGATGCCTTCTGGTGGCGATGAATCCCTTTCAATCGGGGCCGCCCTGCATCGCTACTACCAGGATTCCGGCGTTACCGATTACAGCGCAAGCCAGCTCGGCGATCTTTATCTCGGCGCCGAGTTTAGCGCCAGCGACGAGGAGGCGGCGATCGAGGCGGGGCGCCGTGAAGCGGATTTTGAAGTACTGCAACCCAACGATATGAATGCGGCTATCGCCGGCCTTCTGGCCAATGGCGAAATAGTCGCCAATTGCCGCGGCCGGATGGAGTGGGGGGCCCGGGCGCTCGGCAACCGCTCGATCCTAACCAGTGCAGACGACTATCGCCGGGTCGACGTTATCAACCGGGCGATCAAGATGCGCGACTTCTGGATGCCGTTTGCGCCGTCAATCAGGGAGGAGTCGCGCGACCGGTATTTCGACGATCCGAAAAACCTGAAACCTTGGTTTATGACCTTCGCCTATCCGGCCAAGGAGTCCGGTTATGGCGACCTAACTGCCGGCTCTCACCCGCGCGACCGGACCATACGTCCCCAACTCGTGACGCATAGCGCCAATCCCAATTATCATGCGGTTATCGGCAAATTCGAGGACAAGACCGGGCGCGGCGTCGTTCTCAATACGTCGTTCAATTTGCATGGTGAACCGATCGTCCAGTCCCCGGCCGATGCTGTCCGGGTGCTGGCGAATTCCGGGCTGAACCATTTGGCGCTCAATAATTACATTGTGTCGAAGAAGGCGGCGTGACGGGATCAAGGTGACTGATCAATCGTATAGCCGGACTGTCCAGAAACGTTAATTCCATGCGGCGGAACATCACTATTCTCGGAGACTCACGTGTCTTCGACACTTATTACACCAACTCGCGCTATGCCGTCCGCTATGGCTATAACAAAACCTTCCCGCATGTGTGGCGCAAGGCGGTATTGGCAGACCCGGCCGCCGGGTACGACGTCGTCCACATCCCGGATCATTTTCGTGGCGGGACAATCCAGAACAACATCGTCCGGCTGGCATTGACCGATCCGGCGATCGTAGTCATCCTCGACGGCATTTGGGAGACTCTCCTGAACCGGGAGCATTACAATGACTATCTGAAGAGCCGGCCGTCTTCCGACTATGCCAGTGAGGCAGGCGAGCCGGCACCGGATTACAGCGATCAGAGTCTTGTCGAGCTTTTCAAGGCCAATGCGCTTTCGCTGTCGCCGGAGGCCTTCGCCGAGCAGCAGCGTCGATTGATCTCCTACTTCCGGCGCCGGTCCCGGCAGGTGATCTGGATGGCGCTTCCTGTCCCGCCCAAGCGCTATATAGGCAGCAACTACCACGCGGGTGACTACACTCCGATTGCTGACTGGGACGAATGTCTAACAGCAGTTAATGAGGCGGTTGCGCCGGTGGTGGAGGGCTATGGCGGTGTGGTGTTGGGCCTGACGGAGCTGATGGAGGAGATAGGCGGCCCGGAGATGGCGCTGATCGATCAATGGCATTTCTCGGAAGCCTTTCACGCCTGCAACGCTGAAGAGCTCGATGCTTTGAGCCGCAGACTGCTGCTGGAAGTCCCACGAGCAGACCACGTATCCCGCGACTATATGCTCGGTGCTCCCGGCGGGGGCGCCCTGCTCGATGATGTGGTGCTGTATGAGGGTGACCCAGAAAACGAGATTGCTACATTGCGGTCTCTGTCAGCTGAGCAGATCCTGCTTTACCCGTCAGAGTTGGGTGAGATTAACAACCCTCGTGGTAACGACCGCGCAGAATTCGAAAAACAGGCTGACCGATGACAGCAAAAAAACCTATCCCATTGTCCCGACCACATTATCCGGCGGCGCTCCGAAAGACCATCGCGTCCGATATCGAGTTGATTCTGGAGTCCGGCCGGTTGATGTCCGGTCCTTGGGCCAGGAAATTTGAGGAGCGCTTCGCCGGCCTTACTGCGCGCGAGCATGCCGTGAGCCTGAACAGTTGCACCACAGCGCTTCAGATTGCCCTCAGTTTCGTAGGGGTGGAGGGGCGGGATGTGCTGGTGCCGGCGGGGAGTTTCGTCACCGATATCAGTGCCGTTCAGTTTGCCGGCGGGCGTCCCATCCTGGTCGATATGAAACCTGAGACACTTGCGCTCGATCTGGAAGACCTCGACCGCAAGATCACTCCGGATACCTGCGCAATGATCTGGGTACATCTGACCGGCGTGATCGCGTCTGACTATGACTTGATCCTTGAATTTGCTGCGGCGCGCGGCCTGTTCTTGATCGAGGATGCTTCGCACGCTCACGGTGCTGCAATCGACGGCAAGCCAGCCGGCAGCTTCGGCGACGCTAGTTGCTTCAGTTTCTATCCCACCAAGGTGCTGAGCAGTGGCACCGGAGGAATGCTGACCACCCATCACCCCGAGTTGGCTCGATATGCGCGCGAAATGCGGATGTTCGGCAAGCAGGAGGGGACTGGCGAGATTGTTCATCACGGCAACGATTGGTTTCTGGACGAGATCCGCGCATGCGTCGGCTATCACCACACCGGAGAGCTTGGCACCCAGGTCGCGCACCGCCGCATGATCGCCGAACGCTACACAAAAGAATTGGCAAATCACCCTGGTCTGCGGCTCTTAGACTTGTCGCCCGGAAGCGAGCCCGCCTGGTACCAGTTTCCTGTTTTTCTTGCCCCTGAAGTCGACCGTGCAGCGCTCATCGAGGCGATGAAGACAAAGCATGGTGTCGAGACCAAGGGCATCTACAAGCCGACCCATTACGAGCAGATTTTCCGCTCCCTCGATGATGGAACGCTGAAGGTGACCGAGGACATGCTTGACCGATCGCTCTGCTTGCCGATGCACGCCGAGGTCGACGCGGCGGATGCGGATTGGATTGCTGCCGCGGTTGCTGCAGAAGTGCGGGCATTGACGGTATAATGCGGGTTCTGATTACCGGTGCCGGTGGATTCATCGGGTCGCGGCTAGCCAAAGATCTCGCTGACGATGGTCACGCAGTGACCGGCACGTGGCACCGCGATCGCAGCAGGCTTCCCTCAACGCACTCTGATAGCTTGTCGTTTGCGCAACTAGACGCGTCGGACGGACCGGCGGTGCAGCGCCTGTTCGACGCACACGGATACGATGCAGTCGTGCATTGTGCTGCGCGGCTGCAACGCCCGGCTGATCCCGGCAGGTTCGGGGCGCTTGTCGCCGACAATGTGCTGGCCCAGGCTAACTTGCTGGATGCCGCTCTTGCCACCGGTTGTGGGCGCTATGTTTTCTGCTCGACAATAAGCGTCTACGGTAATCGCGGCGCCCCGGTGGAGGGGTATCACGAGGCTGACGCTGCACCGAATAATGCCTATGGCTGGAGCAAGTTGGCAGGCGAGGAAATACTGGATCTTGCCACTTCTGGGAAAGTCGCCTTGCGTGCGGTTTCGTTGCGGCTTGCCGGCGCTCATGGAATCGGACGCACATCAGGTGCGCTTCACGCGATGACGCAGGCGGCACTGGCAGGAGAGACAATATCCGTCGCCGAGCCTGAAAGCCGGTTTCGATGGCTGTTTGTCGATGATCTTGTCGGAGCGGTCCGCGCTGCCCTTGGCGAGGCCCTGCCGGCCGGGCACAGGGTCCTCAATCTGGCGAGCGCGGATATATTCAGCCTTGGTGAACTTGCTCAGCGCATTAAGGCGGTGGCGATATCTGGCAGTGCGATAGACCTCAAACCAGGCACGACTCCGCGCAATGAAGTGATGAATATCGAGAAGGCACAGGTGCTGCTCGGTTATGATCCGCAGCCGCTCGATGTTTTCTTGAGGACCTACATCAACTCGCAGCTCCACCCTGCATGACCACCGTCGCAATCCACCAGCCGAACTATGCCCCGTGGCTCGGTTATTTCCACAAGATGGCGTGTGCCGAAGTGTTTGTTTTTCTGGATGACGTCCAGTTCTCCAAGGGCAGTTATATCAACCGTGTCCAGATTCTCGGGGCCAACGGCGCCCGATGGTTGACCCAGCCCGTTTCGGTCACTCTCGGCACGCCGATCAACGAGGTTACGGTTGCAGAAGCCAGCTGGACGCGCGCGCATCTGGACACACTGCGTGGAGCCTATCGTGCCGCGAACGCCTTCGCCGCCGTCTGGCCTGAGTTGGAAGCTATGTATGCAAAACTGCCCGAGGGGAATCTCTCGACAATGAACCGGTCCCTTATTGAAGCTCTTGCGGATCGACTTGGTATTGCAGTCGGCTTTTCAGAGTCCTCGTCAATCAAAACGGGGAATACCAGTGGCGACGACCGACTGGTCGCAATTGTCGAGCAGCTCGCTCCGGGAGGAACTTATTTGTCGGGCAAGGGTGGCGACAAGTACCAGGATCCGGCAAAGTTCGCAGCAGCCGGGATAGACCTTGCCTACACCCAAGTCCAGCATGGGGTCTACGATCAGGGACGGTCTGATTTCATTCCCGGGCTATCGGTTCTGGATGCGATATTCCATCTCGGCTGGGGCGGCGCATCGGCTCTCATCAAAGCCTGAAGATGCGCGTCCTTTGCCTCGATATTGAGGGCGGCTACGGTGGCTCGTCACGAAGCCTGTTCGAGAGCGTCCGCCATTTGCATGGAGACGTGGATGTGGAAGTGTGGTGCCGCCAGGAAGGACCGATCCAGCCGCGTTATGCGGCGCTTGGTGTTCCCTGTAGTGTTGTGCCGTCCATGCCGCATATCAGTTCGCTACCAAGACTTTCCCGCAACATTTACGCTTTCGGCAGGTTTGCGTTGAATTGGCCGGGAAGTGGTACCTTTCGCGAAGGACTGGCGAGCGCCGTACAGACGCGGTTCGATGTCGTCCATTTCAACCACGACGGTCTGTTCCTGCTTCTGCGCTGGCTCAGATTGCGGCTAGGCCTCGAGATACCCATGACCATGCATATCCGCACGCATCTGCCTTCGACCCTGTTCTCCCGCTGGCAGTATAGAACGATTGTCGAAGGTGCGGATCGCCTTGCCTTCATCACCGAAAATGAACGCGAACGCACCGCTTTGCTGGCCAGGCGGCCCGTGGTTGGTGAGGTTATCAATAATATCGTTTCAGCACCTGATGCATCGGTGGCCCCTGATCTTGGCCTGGTGAGAGAATCGAGATTCAAGGTTGCGGTTCTCTCCAACTATGCTTGGATTCGCGGTGTGGACCGGATGATCGACGTCGCGTGTGCCCTTGCAGAATGTGGCCGGCGCGACACGTTGTTTGTGATGGCTGGACGAATGGACTTGCCGCGCTCGCTGCCGGGTTCACTTGGCCGGGTTGCCCGTCGCGGAGGCGACCTTGCCGACTATGCGCGCGAGCGGGACGTGGCCGACATGTTCCGGTTTGTTGGGCACGTTTCTGATCCGCAGCCAATCCTGGCGGCGTGCGACCTGCTGGCCAAACCGACACGCGAACATAATCCTTGGGGACGCGACATTCTTGAAGGCATGGCATTCGCCCGCGCGCCCATAACCATCGGGAGCTACGACCGTTTTGTTGAAAACGGCGTCACAGGGGTCCTTCATGAAGAGTTTGATGCCGGCGCATGGGCTGAAGAGATTATCCGTCTGGCCGATAACCGGGCGGAGTGTGTCCGGCTCGGCGCGGCGGCGAGGACACGTGTCCTGAAGCTGTGCGACGGACCGGCGCGCGCGCGCGACCTTGTCGACCTCTGGAAATCGGCGGGAGGCAGCTAGGAAGGCAATGTGCGGTATCGCTGCCCTGATTGAACCTGGCCGGCGCTTTGACAAGGCGTTGCTGGAGGCCATGGGCGAGGATATGCGTCACCGCGGTCCGGATGCTGCGGGGGTTCTGGAGGAGGAGGGCGTCGGGCTCGTGTTCAGGCGCCTGTCGATCCTCGATCCCACCCCGCGCGCCGATCAGCCAATGAGCGACCCGGACAATAATGCAACGTTGATCTTCAACGGCGAAATATACAATTTCCGCGAATTGCGCCGGGTGCTGGAGGAGCGGGGCGTCGCATTCCGCACGACCGGGGATGCCGAAGTTATCCTGCACGGTTACCTGACCTGGGGCGAATCGATCCTCGACAGGCTGGAAGGCATGTTCGCCTTCGTCATCTGGGATCGCCGGAAAAACCAGGTGCTGGCGGCGCGCGATCCCTTCGGCATCAAGCCGCTTTACCTGATGCAGAAAGGCGCGATGGTTGCGCTGGCGAGCGAAATGCGCCCATTGCAGCGGCTCGGCCCCTGCGAGCCCGACCCGAACGCCCTTGCTGAATTGCTCACCTTCGGCTGGGCAGCCGGCGGCCTGTCCAATCTGAAGGGTATCGAGCGCGTCCCGGGAGGGACTGTGTTCACCATATCGCTCGCCGACGGCAGTGTACGCCGCCGGCGCTTTTGCGATCCGCTGGACACGCTGGGTAGTCCGCGCGAGACGACGTTCAAAGAGGCCGAGGAAACGGCGCATGACGCGCTACGCAGCTCGATCAAGGCACATCTCGTCAGTGATGTGGGCTACACCATCCAGCTTTCCGGCGGCGTCGATTCAAGCCTGATAACGGCGATGGCGTCTGACATCGCGCGGGAGAAACTCGTTACTTTCGGCATTCGCCTGGAGGACGACCGTCACGATGAGGGGCCATGGCGGGATATGGTGGTCGAGCGATATGATGTGGACCATCGCGAGATTGCGCTGAGCGGTGAGGATTTCGCCAGCGCCTTTGCCCGCGCGGTCCGGCATATGGAAGGTCCGAGCCCGCATATGGGATGCGTACTCCTTATGCTGCTCTGCGACGAGATCCGCAAAGTTTCCAAGGTCGTTCTAACGGGAGAGGGGGGTGACGAGTTCTTCGGTGGCTATCTCCGCTATGGGGAATGGCGCAAATGGCGAGATCAGGAGCGGCTGAGCGGTTGGCTGCCTGCGTCACTGTTGCCGGCACGGTGGCCGTTTCTCGGTGTGAAGCGGCTGGATGGTCGCGAGGCGACGCATTATGCCTCCGTGTATCACGACTTTCCCGCCATGCACCGACTGTTCCCAGGTCTTGTGCCGGCGCCCGGTCACCGCGGCGATGTTTCCCGCCGTTTTACGGATTTCCGAGACCGGCTGCTGGCCGTGGACCAGAGTTGTTATTTGGAATCTCTTCTGGTGCGTCAAGACAAGATGGCGATGGCGGCGTCGGTTGAATCGCGCGTGCCTTTCGTCCATTTGCCCCTGGCCCGTGTGGTCAATCGTCTGCCCCACAAGGTGCGAGTGCCGGGCGGAGTCACAAAGCCGCTGCTGAAGGCGATCGGGGAGCGGTATCTGCCACGTGCACTGTTGGACAGGCGGAAGGTGGGCCTCACACTGCCATACAAGGATTGGCTGCTGCGCGAGGACTCTCTGGGCCGTTTTCTCTCCGACCTTGCCGCGCCCAATAGCTGTCTCGGATCCTATACGGACCGGAACCGGCTGAGCGCTGCCGTCGATGCCTTCCGGCGGGGCGATCAAACCGGGCTGCCGGACCTGGTTCGCCTGGTGAATGTTGAGACTTGGCTGCGTTCGCTGTCGACGCCGGCAGATTCTCCCGTGCCGGAAGTGGTCTGAACAGTTTGGCGACGCCGCAAAAAGTTGCTTTCGTTATCCCGGATTTCTATGCCGGCGGAGCGCAGCGTGTTCTTTTGACACTCGCCGGTGGGTTGAGCCGGGACCGGTACGAGTTATTGATCATCGTGCTGAATGGAAAAGGGCCCTGGGCTGAAATAGTGCCAAAGGGAATTCCGGTCATCAATCTGGACCGACCCAGATTGCTCAGAGCGCTTCCTGCGTTGCGGCGAGCACTTGCCCGGGCGGCGCCGGATATCGTCATATCGACGATGGGCTATCTCAATCTGGGCATTCTATTCCTTAAACCCTTCGTTGGCAGAGACACCCGTTTTATCGTCCGTGAAGCGAATACACCTTGGTCGAGCGCGGCGGGAGCGCTGGCCACAGCCGCAATGAAATTTGCCTATCGTGTGCTCTATCGCCGGGCGGCGTGTGTCATTTGTCCCAGCCGGCTCATTGGCCGGGAACTGGTGGATGATTTTCACGTGCCTGAACCGTCGATTGAGATTCTCCGCAATCCGGTGGAGGTGGCGCGGCTTCGTTCCCACGCAACAAAGGTCTTGCGACAGGAAGGGCCGGGACCGCGTTTCGTCTGTGTCGGCCGTCTGTCGCGTCAGAAGGGTTATGACCGGTTGCTTGAGGCGATGGTGCATAATCTGTCCGGCTCGCGTCTTGTAATCTTCGGCGAGGGGCCTGAACGGGACGCACTGGAAGCTCAACGGCAACGATTGAATCTCGAGGATCGCGTCACATTCGCAGGTTTCGATCCCAGTCCCGTATCCTGGGTGGCGGGAGCCGACGCATTGCTGCTTCCCTCGCGCTGGGAGGGGCTTCCCAATGTTGCGCTTGAGGCTCTGGCATGCGGTACGCCGGTGATTGCAACGCCGGAAGCTGGTGGGATCGCCGAAATCGCCGAGATGGCGGAGAAACATGCCGTGACGATCGTGCCGATCGGCAGGGAATTCGCGGCGGCAATGGACAGCGCTATCCAGCGCAATGACCGACTCGCAGGCCCCTCGCTGCTGCCAGACATATTTCGCACCGAATCCGTCTTCACCGCCTTCGAGTCCATTCTAGCGGATCGATCGCCCAGCGCGGATTCGGCGCCTCGACCAGCCATGGGACGTCGGTGAAACCTGAGATGCAAAATTCGTCTGGACAGGATAGATGAAGCGTATTGGTACGAGCCTGCGCCATCTCATGGATCTGACGCCCCGCGAGACATGGCGGCTGGCGCGCGGACGGCTTCCTTTCGTTCCGAAGGGACCAGCATGGACGGCAATGGATTTGCTCGCCTCGGTGAAGCACCGGCACGGCATTCGGTTTGCTGAACTGCTGCTGAGGCAGGAGGCGATCCTGTCGCGGGAGCTAGGCTGGAAGCCGCTCGATTTCGCGGGCGCTCGTGTCGTGGAGGTCGGTTGCGGACCCCTGGCGGGCTTCGGGCCGCTTGCAGTTTTCTGCGGTGCGGATGTTTTCGAGAGTGCCGAACCGGAGTGGGATTCCCGACTTTTTTTCAGCCAGGAAATCTCAGATCGCTATTTGCGCGTTATGCATGCCGACCTTACGGGCCTTTACGGACCGCGCATCTCGTTCGATACTTTCCAAGAGTTGCTGTCGGAGAGGATTAAGGTGCACAAATCCGGGTTCGCGGCGGCGCCCGTTTCCGGCGAAGCCGACATCGTTCTCTCGCAGTCGTGCCTGGAGCATGTATTCCCGCTGGAGACGACGATCGAAAAAATCGAGACAATCCAAACTCCACTGACACGGTTCATTCATCTGGTCGACTTCGGGAACCATTATCTGACGCCAAGCCCGTTTGACGGTCTCTACGACCAACCGCCGGAGAGTTATATCGCGGCGCGCGGCGAGGCGATCAACATGCTGCGGGTTTCCGACATATCGGCCTTATTCGAGTGCAAAGACATTCCGGCCCAAGTGGTTCCCTCGCGCGTCATTCCCCACAGTAATCGAAGGAGCGTTCATTCCTGGTGGCGTGAGCGTTACGACGACGACGCGCTGTTCACTCAGCTCGCCCTGGTGGTCAGTATTCCGTAATGCCGGGTATCCTTCATGTTATCACCGGTCTTGGCGCCGGCGGCGCCGAGACAATGCTGGCCCAACTGGCAACAGGGCTCCAGGCCAGAGGACTTCCTCAATATGTCGTGAGTCTCAAGGGCCGTGGCGTGCATGCCGATGCCCTGGAAGCTGCGGCGGTGCCGGTCAAAGCGCTTGGCGTTTCGTCGCTCATCAACGCGCCATTGGCGAAATTCAGGCTTGCTCGTCTCATGCGTGCCGTCAGGCCGGATATAGTCCAAGGATGGATGTATCACGGCAATCTCGCCGCCACGGCCGCTCACTGCCTCTGCCCGGGTCGGGCGAACCGGCGGCTTTATTGGAATATCCGCGCCTCGAATATGGACGATAAGCGTTATCGCAGCATCATAAACTGGAATGCCCGCCTCTCGGCCTGGCCGGACCTTGTCGTCGTGAATTCGGTCGCCGGGCGTGACTTTCATCTGGCACGCGGATTCCATCCGCGCCGCATGGAGGTCGTTCCGAACGGCATCGATACGGAGAAATTCAAACCTGACGCAAATGTCCGCGCCGAGGTCCGCAAGGAGCTTGGGATCGCCGAGGATGCGGTTGTCGCGATCCATGTCGCCCGGGTCGATCCGATGAAGGATCACGCGACATTCCTGTCGGCCATGGCGGAACTCCCGCACATAAAGGGTGTGCTCGTCGGTACGCAGACCAAGCAGCTCGCGCTGCCGGAAAATGTTCGTGCTCTGGGGCTGCGCGATGATGTTACCCGCCTTCATCAGGCAGCCGATATTTTCGTTTCAAGCTCGGCATTTGGTGAGGGCTTTTCGAACGCTATTGCCGAGGGCATGGCGTCTGGGCTCGTGGCTGTCGTGACCGATGTTGGCGATGCGCGCCTAATTGTCGGCAGTACGGGACAGGTTGTTCCGCCCCGCACACCTGATGCGTTGCGAAATGCCATTCGAGAACAGGCAAATCTCGGGAGTGCCGGGTTGCGGAAACATGGTCTGGAAGCACGGGCGCGTATCGTGGAGCGGTTCACGCTTACGCAGATTATCGATGCCTATGCACGAATTTACACGGCGGACACGACGGAATCGTATGATTGAAGAAATCGTTCTGCGAAAGCTCCGTATCCCGCTCGCGGCGCCCTACAAACTCGCCCTCGGAGATGTCACGCATTTTGATACCGTTCTGGTTGCTCTGGCGGCGGACGGGCGCCAGGGATATGGCGACGCCACAATTCTTACCGGCTACACGGTCGAGACTATCGAAGATTGCTGGCTCCGGGCCTGCGCCGCGGCAGAAAAGCTGGTGGGCCTCGCCGGAGACGAGGCCAAGGCGGCGGTCCTCGGAGGACTTTCAGACATACCGTTTACCGCGACCGGGATTGTCACTGCAATTGAAATGTCCGAGGGGCATCCGGCTCTTGAGATTGACACTCCGGTCGCGGTTCCCCTCCTGGCGGGGATAAACGCGACGAGCGATGACAGCATCGCCACGGAAATCGAACAGGCGATCGCTTCCGGCTACGACACATTGAAGATCAAGGTGGGGTTCGACCTTGAAAGCGATCTGGCGCGGGTTGCGTTTATCCAGCGCTGCAACGGCGCGCGCGCGCGCTTGCGGATCGATGCCAATCAGGGCTTTTCGCGTGCCGACGCCTGCAGTTTTGCTTCGCGCCTCGACCCCGAAGATATCGAGCTTCTCGAGCAGCCGTGCAATGCGGACGACTGGGACGCGAATGAAGCGGTCGCGCGCGTCACGAGCGTTCCGCTAATGCTGGATGAGTCGATATACGATGAAGCGGATATCGATCGTGCAGCGCGCATAGGAGCGTCGTTCGTGAAGCTCAAATTGATGAAATTCATTAGTCTCGACCGGCTGGAAGCCGGCTTGTCGCGGATTCGCGAGCTTGGTATGGAGCCGGTACTTGGCAATGGTGTCGCCAGCGATATCGGCTGCTGGATGGAGGTTTGCATTGCCCGGCGATCGATCCGCAACGCCGGAGAAATGAACGGCTTTCTGCGTCAGTCGCGGCCGATTGTGAAATCCGCCATGACAGTCCGGTCGGGAGCTGTTGCGCTCGGGCCGGGTGGAACGCCGCAGCTTGACGAGGCAGCGTTGTGCGACGTTACGACAGAAACCGCTTGCTTCAGGTCCTAATCTAGCGGCGCAGTCTGTGCAGCCGTCCCAGCGCAGCGATGCATTGGCCCGCCGAACGGTACAGGCCCCCAACCGCCGATCTGGAGCGAATGTCCATGATTTGATACTCGTTTCTTGGCGATGCCACGGTGCAGATCGCACCGTTTCTGATCTGCTTTAGCGCGGTGACGCAATCGGACAGGGAGCGCATGCCGATGCCAAAGGTTGACGCGTCATTGGTATGCAACGGAATGAAGCGGTTCTGTCCATGATTTACGCATACAAGTTTGTATTCGGGGTTCCAATTCTGAACGGCGTATTCGCAACTCTGAACATAGGGCCGTAGTGGAAATCCGTTGGCGCCAAAATGATAATTGTCTTCAATCCGTGCCGGAAAATGCCCCCTGTATCCCGGAACCGAGAGGCAGGTTAGTCCAGTCATTGGGCGAATGCTCGGCTGCCGCGGCTGCGGTGAGGGCTTTGGTTTCGGCTTCTTGGCATTTCCGCCAAGCACAACCGTGATACCGCGCGACACGACCTCGCCGCTGCAGGTCACGTCGCGGGGGCGGCTCCTGCATTTCCGGTCAAGCCGCTCAATCAGCTTGTCCAGGCGCCGTCGTTTGCGCCGGTCGGCAAGCTCCTTCATCTGTGAGAGCAGACGGTTTGCCACACACAGTGCGTCGCGCGTGCCGCATCCGCTGAGTACCGATGTCTCGGTGACCTGTTGTACCGGCGCGCACCCCAGCGAATCCGCTTCGGGATGCTGGGGTAGAAAAACCTTGCCGCTATATCCAAAAATATCGCGGCAGAGATCTACGGCCTCGGCCGCTTGCGCCACCTGAACTTGACGTTTGGCGCCGCCGGACCGAGTCTCTGTTCTGTTTTCGAGCGGTGATGCGACCGCGCTGGTGAGACCAACAACTGAAAGCAGTATCGGGAAAAGCCATCTCATCGCACAAGCCTCATTGTTCGGTCGCGTTTGTCTGGTGTTTTGGTTCACTGAGCCATCTCGGGGGCCGAGGAGCAGTGCACGTGTTGATCATCTGCTGTCCAAGCTGCAAGATGGACGGAAAAATCGGTCGGAACAAGACCGTCGAACCATCATGTGTGTGCTTGGCGGACGCTTCGCAAGGGCTTGCATCTCAAGATGATACGGGCGTCCGGCGGGCGGGTCCTTTTGTCGCGCCGACATCAGCTTCGTAGTTTTCCGCACTAGAATGCGCAAAGACCGAACTCTCCTTTTTTTTCGCTCGCGTCTCCTTGCCGCGAAACGGCGGTTGGCGCTCTTGCTTCAGGGTGATTTCGATCCCTATCCAGCACCGCCGGAAGGTGTGAAACTGTCCCCCAGCGAACACATCGCCAAGGTCGCCGACCTGGCGGTCCTCAAACTTGACTGGGTGTCGGCCAAATCGGGTAGCACCAAGGTCTGGCAGGATCTGGCGAGAGCGCGGTTGCGGGAACTTCTTTGTCTGCAAGATGAGATCGTGCCCGCGAGTGCCCTGTCAGAAAGTGAGATGCCAATAGCCGAAGGTTACGTGCGCCGCCGCCTTTATGTCCGGGTCGGGCGCGGAAGCGACGCGCCCGTGGACATCGTCAGACGTTCAAGCATGGCACGGTCCAAAACCTCTCGCGCACCCGTCGTAATCTGCATGCAGGGTACGAATAGCGGGGCTCATCTCAACTTGGGCGAGGTGCGGATGCCAGCGGATGTCTACAAGGTTGCCAGTGGAAGCTCCCTTGCGCTGCAGGCCGCGGATAATGGCTATATAGCGGTTTCGTTTGAACGTGCCTGCTTCGGGGAGCGCCGCGAAACGCGTCTGAAAAGCCGCTCGACCAGCCCCACGATCGATGCAGCTTTTCATTCCCTCATGCTCGGAGAGGCTTTGCTGGGTCAGACCGTCGCTGAACTGGAAGCGCTTCGGCAATGGATTGATGCGGACATATCACCAGGCTCACCGGTTTATCTGGCTGGCTACTCGGCGGCTGGGACGGCAGCCATCGCGGCGGCTGCGGCCATTCCGGAATTCGCCGGTATTGCCGTCGGTGGCTGCGTCGGGATGATGCGCGATACGATTCTGCGCCGCGGCGCGAGCGGATACAACGATATTCCGAACATACTCGAATGGTTCGAATTCGATGCCCTGTTGGCCCTGATCGCCCCGCGACCCTGTCTGGTGATTGCGGGCAAGAAGGACCATATCTGGCCGGCCACCGCCGCCGAGAAGGTTGTTTCGTCAGCGCGCCGCGCCTGGCAAGAACTGGACAGGGAAGATTGCCTCAATCTCCTCACGCCGCCTGGCGGACATACCTACTATCCAGAGCTGATGTGGCCTGCCATGCAATTACTGGTCCCGGTATTTGGGGAAGACCGCACCAGCGACAGGCAACTTGATTCGGTAGAAGGGCAGGAATGATGACTGAAGCGAAGCATGATCACTCCCTGCTGCGCGGGCGGCGGACCGGGCGGACGGAACAGCAATCCGAGGTCCGTGCATTGTATGAAGACGCACCCTATCCCGATCTTGGTGCCGGGCTGAAAGACCCGTCGCCTTCTTTCGCGCCGATTCTGGACGATCTGACGGGGCGGCATCATGTGAACTACCTCGAAGCGGGCTGCGGCACCGGCCACATGCTGGTTGGCGTCGCCAAGCGTTTTCCAAATTGGACCTGCCACGGGCTCGACCTTTCGGACGCTTCGCTGGCTGTCGCTCGGCAGCTGGCGGAAAAGCATGGCGCGACGGTTGACCTGACCCGGATGAGCTACCTGGACCGCCTCCCGTTTGAGCGTGAGAGTTTCGATCTGATTTCCGCGCAAGGGACGCTTCATCACTGCGACGACCCCTGCGGCGCGCTCAAGAACCTGGCCGGTTACCTCAAACCGGACGGGTATGTCTCCTTGCATGTCTATGGCGCCCGGCTCGACGCCCCTAAATTCGACTTGAAAGAAGCGATTTCGCTCTTTGAGCCCGACCTGTCCGCCCGAGCCGAGCGATTTGCCGTTTACACGGCTCTCGTCGAGCACCGCAATACGCGCGATCGCCTAAGGGCAGTGCTCGATATTTCGCCGCTGGACATCCTGCGTTGGACGCGGCGCGCCTATGCCAATCTGCGCCGCCGGTCCCTTGCGACCGTCTGGTCCCCGCCCTGGACCGACCGCTACACGGCTCCGACCTCGCCTTGGGCGGATCATTTCTGCCATCCCTGCGAGAGGGCGTATGAGGTGACCGACTTCCGGGAGTTTGTCGAGGGCGCTGGTATGGAGGTTGTCCATATGCGCGGGCAGGGAAGAGTTGATCATTCGTTGGTCCCGGCAGAATTGCTGGGGCGGTTCGACCAACTGTCGAGCTGGGATCAGTGGCGGTTCATGGAACTCGTGGGGCCGAGACTTTCTTTTTCAGCGATTCTAGGCAAGGCCTGAATAGTTCGTGACCCGGTTCCGGTTTATCCTAGTTGGTCGGGGCAGTGGCGCACTTTTCTGAGCGGGCGCAGTATTTTTGCCATTGCGCGTTTATTGCCGTTGCAACAACCCAGGCAATAGCGATGGCGTATACCGGAACGAGCGCCATGTTGTAACGTGGGACGCTCACGGAGATTGCCGCGTGAACGCCGGCCATGGCGAAAACAGGAAGCGCGATCGCAAGCAAACGCGATCGCGTTTTTGAGTCTGAAAGGGCCGTTGCAATGACCAGGCCGACCATCCCGAAAAGCCCGAAATATTTACTGACGAAGATGCCGCGCCAGGCAAGGAGCAGCGTAATGCCGGCAAAGCGGAGCGGGTCAGAAAGAAATTCACCTATTAGGCGTTTGGTCGGCGAAACAGTCTCTGGCGCTGCCAAGAATGCCTGCTGAATCTCGTCACGCCCGATCGCATACAGGCCAAATTCCTCGTTCCATCCAAGCCGTACAACCGCCTCTTCGCCAAAGAGGGCCGTCGCCATCGTGTCCCCGAAGTCAGGCAGATAGTAAATCCAGCCGACCAGCCACTCCTTGAAAGTCATAAGATCAAAGCCGAAGCGATGGGAGAGCGACGCGTTTAGGTAGCCTGAATTGGCGAACGTCGTCGTATCGTAGAGCATAAAATTCCACAGATGGCCTGGAGCGGTTCCGGCCAAATAGCCGGTCCCCAGCAGCAGAACAGCCACTGTCAGTCCGCGCCAACCGCCTCGCGCCCGGAAGAAATAGGGTGCGAGCAGCAGCGGTGACAAAAGCAGGAGCGCTGAAAAGGCGCTCTTGACGAGCACTGTCAGCCCAAGCAGGAAACCGGCCGCGAACCAGCGCGAACGGCTCTCTGGCATGCAGAGTGCGCTGAGCCATGCGTACAAATACAGAGACACGAGCATGATAAACAGGGTTTCAGTCAGGGCCATTCTGGCAAACTCGAACATCTGGCCAGCGCCAAGGACCGCGAGACAGGCGAGCATTGCGGCAATATCGGAGCCCAGTATTTTTCGCGCCATGAACCACAAGACGATCAGGAAAATGATTGTCTCGGCAAAATGGATGGCCAGCATCCCGGTCAGTTTGACGTCACAATTTTCGATTGGCTTAGGATCCAGCGACGCGCAAATGAATGTCTGCCGGGTTTCCCTGTCGGCCAATACGGCCAGCGAGAGTTCCAGGATAACAGGTGGACCCGTAAAAACCGGAGGTCCGCCAGGAACGACGTCCGGTCGATAGCGTTGATCGGAGATTGCACCATGCTCAACCAGGTTGATCGCCAGGTTGGCGTAACCAAGAGCGTCCTCCAGAGGGATCGGCGGTTTAGGGACGAAACACCGGTAGCCGGCGACCAGGACGATGACAACCGCAAGGGCGCCCAGAACAATCCTTCGAGTTTTTTGTGTCATACGTGGAGCGGGTGGCATGCGGCGATTTTTCAAAATGCTGTACCAGTCCAGCGACACGTGTCGTGCACAATAGCCGCTAGCGGTGCCACTGGAATTCAGTCCCGCACGATCACAGGCGGCGCGTCACGCATGTCTTTGAGGCGCGCGGATTGTATGGGCACGACTTTGCTGTCCCGGTCCAAGGTAGCAGAAAAATGCGCGCCATGGCCGAAGCGCTCGCTCGCTGCGCGCCAATAGCAGGAAAGCCGTCGCCCGAATGCGGTCGGGCGCTCGGCCAAGAGCAAGCGTGCGTGGTTGCGCGCGGCCATTCGCAGCCCGAGTTGCTGTTCGATACAGCCGTCGTAAAAAGTCTCCATTTCAGACCATGGGGCGAGGTTCGGGCCGATGATACGGACATGCCCCAGAATAATGTGGATGTCGTGGTCGTCGCCCAGACAATAGGAAAGCGCCCGCGCCTTGGCGGTCTGTACCGCCATTTCCTCAGGCCATGCCGCCGCGAGCAGCTGCATTTGGCGCCAGTGCCGTTGAGCGTCCTTGCGCCAGGCGTGAAAGGCGTCTCCTTCGCCTAATTCGTAAGCGCGCCGGAGCCCTCTCTGCGCACGCGCGTAGGTAGGCTGAACCCCCGCACCGATTGACAACTTCTTACGATCGAGTTTCAGCCCTTGGAAGCGTCCCTGCATCTTACCCGTTTGCTCGACGGCTTCCTCTATGAGGCGGGTCAAAGCGATTTCTCCGCGTTGCTGTCTGCCATGAAAGGTGGCGCGCAGTCCTCCGACAAGCGTGCTGCTCCAGTCCGCGCCGAAGCGGCGCTCGAGCTTTGCAAGTATTTCGACCATCGCCTGGCAGTCGCGGGTGCCCGACAGGGGCCGTGCCAGGTTCCGGATGCGTCGGTCGTTTTTTGCGAAATCTCCCCGAGACAGTCCGGCTCGGGCAAAATGGAGCAGGGCACGCGTGCGTTTCAATGATTTGCGCGCTTCATGGATTGCGCGGTGCGGGTCGCCGGGTTTTGAAAGTTCGGCGATCGCTCGACCTGTTTGCTCAACACCGATCCGCCGGATCTCCTCCGCAAGATCGCAGCCCGGCCTTAACTCGAATGCCATGTTTGAACGCCCTTACTGATCGAACCGCGAATTGCCCGGCTCCACTGCCGCGCGGTCGACTACAATAGTGGCTTTTTCTCTTGCCGGAAGTCAACGCATCGGCGCGTCGGCGACTTCCTCCAGCCACATCCCTACACGCCCTTCCGGGTCTTCATGCGTGACGATATCGGTGACGACGGCAAGCGAATCCGCGCCCGCATCGAGCACACCGCGGGCTCGCTCCACGGTAATACCGCCGATAGCGACGAGCGGGCAGTCGATCGCCGCCTTCCATGCTTCGATCCGTTCCAGCCCCTGAGGCGCCCATTTCATCTTTTTCAGTTTCGTCTCATAGACCGGTCCGAGCGCGACATAGTCCGGCCCGGCCTCGAGCGCAATCGCCAGCTCTTCATGGCTGTGTGTGCTAATGCCGAGTTTCAGCCCAGCGGATTTGATTGCGGTGACATCCGCGCCGGCCAGATCTTCCTGACCGAGATGGATGTAGCCGGCGCCGAGATCGATCGCCTCGCGCCAGTAGTCGTTGACGATGAGCTGGCAGTCATGCGCTGCGCAAAGCTCCAGACTCTCCGCGATCTGCAGGCCTATTTCTTCCTGCGTGGCGTCCTTCAGGCGCAGCTGCACGGTCTTCACGCCGAGCGGCACGAGCCTGCGCAGCCAGCCGATATCCGGCAAGACGGGATAGAAGGCGTGCAGTGTCACGATGCGCTGTCGATCTTGAAAAAGGGCGTTCCGGCGACCGGTGTCGATGGGCTGGCCATGTCGCGCGGCTCCATGAGACCGGACTCATAGGCCAGGCGTCCCGCTTCGATCGCTTTGGCGAACGCCTTGCCCATCTTGACGGGGTCTCCGGCCTTGGCAATTGCCGTATTGAGCAGCACCGCGTCATAGCCCATCTCCATTGATAGCGCGGCGTGCGAGGGCGCGCCGATGCCGGCGTCGACGACGAGCGGTGTTTCCGGGAAATAGGCGCGCATGGTCTTCAACGCGAGCGGGTTCGCCAGCCCCTGTCCCGAGCCGATCGGGGCGCCCCAGGGCATCAGAATCTCGCAGCCGCCGGCCACCAGCCGCTCAGCGGCGCCGAGGTCTTCCGTCGTATAGGGGAAGACCTTGAAACCTTCCTCATTCAGAATTCGCGCCGCTTCGACGAGACCGAACAGGTCGGGCTGCAGCGTGTCGTCATTTGCGATCACCTCGAGTTTGATCCAATTCGTGTCGAACAGCTCGCGCGCCATTTGAGCGGTGGTGACGGCTTCCTTGACGGACTTGCAGCCGGCGGTGTTCGGCAGAACCAGCACGTCGAGTTCCTTGATCAGATCCCAGAATTGCTGTCCCGTGCGGCCGCGGGCAGCTTCGCGCCGAACCGAAACGGTCACGATGCGCGACCCGGAGGCCTTCACCGCGTCACACAGCATTTGCGGGGAGGGGTACAGCGCCGTGCCGATCAGAAGGCGCGAGGCGATCTCCTTGCCATAAAAATTCGGCATCATCCGCCCTGCCTTGGTGTCACAATCTCGATGCGGTCATTCTCCGCGAGTAGCCGCGCCTCGCGGGCGTCCGCCGGCACGAAGTCGCCATTGAGCGCGGTCGCGATCTTGGCGTCGGCCAGTTCGAGCGCGGTGCAAAGCTCCGCCAGGGTTTTGGCGCGCGTGCTCCGGGTTTCGCCATTGACGACAATCTTCACGAAAACACCTCCGAATGTGCCGCGCCCGTTTCGATGAAATCAGCAGCCAGTTCCGCGAGCGCTGGCGCCAGCAGGAATCCATGTCTGAACAGTCCATTTATATAAACATGGCCGTCCCTGACAACAATCCTGGGCCGGTTATCGGGAAATGCCGGTCGGGTGGCTGCGCCGAAGGATATGATCTCCGCCTCGCCGAAGGCCGGATGCAGTGCATAGGCGGTCGAGAGCAACTCCAGCGCCGAGCGAACGCTGACCGCCCCTTCCTCCTCGCTTTCAATCTGGGTTGCGCCAACCAGGTAAAAACCGTAGCCCCAGGGAACCACGTAAAGGGGAAAGCGGGGATGCAGCAGGCGAACCGGCCGGTTGAGCTGGATCTCGTCGCTGCGGATAACGAGCCGCTCGCCGCGCACGCCCCTCAGCTCCGTCAGTTCGTCGCGCGCGGCCAGGCCCCGGCAGTCGATAACGACGTCGCTTGCCTTGGGCAACTCCTCCTCTCCAATCCTCACATCGGTGCCCGCCTTGCGCGCTGCCTCCAGTAGATAATCCATCGCCTGGTGCGGGTGGACATGACCTTCGCCGGCAAAATAGAGACCGGTGGCGAAGCGGTCCGCCAGATCGGGCTCGAGCTCGGCGATGCGTGCCGCATCGATCCGCTCATGGCCGCCAGTCATGCGGGCAAAGCGGTCAAGCTCGCGCCGGTCGCGCGGCTGTGCGACGACGAGGCTGCCATGGATCTGCAGTTCCGGATAGGTCTCGCGCCAGAGCTCGATGGAGCGCAATCCCAATTCCCGGATCAACTCCTCCGCCACCTCCTCCTCGCAGTAAGGTGCGAGCATGGCGCCAGCATAGAAGCTGCAGGCGTCGGTGAAGGGTTTTTCGCTGCGTTCGAGCAGCGTCACGCCGTGCCCGCGCTGCGCCAGCAGCAGCGCCGTCCAAAGGCCGGCGATGCCGGCGCCCCTGATCGTGATTTTGCGTGTTGTCACGGAAGTTGAAGCCATTCTCTTGCAAGGTCGTGACGCATTGACGCAAATCGCGTGGGCCCGGTCAATCAGTCTCCGCGCGTTGCGCCTTCACGTCGCGGATCCGCGCCGCCTTCGAGGCCCTCCGGCGTCACCACGATAATATGGGTGCCGCTGGTCATCGGCGAAATCCTCACCCGGTGCCCCTTGGCCCTCATGGCCGTGGCGATGTTGTCCGATTGCGGCCCGTCCTCAATCTCGAAGACTCCCCGGTTTCGGCTGCCAAAATTGACCAGCGCCGCGGCTTGCTGCGCACTCATCTTCCAGTCGAGCAAGGCGACCAGCGCCTTGGTGACATAGAGAATGATGCGCGTGCCGCCGGGCGACCCGAGCACCGCTTTCAATTTGCCGTCGGCATCGAAAATCATGGTGGGCGCCATGGAGCTTAAGGGCCGCTTGCCGCCTTCGATCCGGTTCGCGACGGCTGCGCCTTGCGCATTGGCGGGCCGAAATGAGAAATCCGTCAACTCGTTATTGAGCAGGAAGCCACCCACCATCAAGCCCGAACCGAAGCCGGACTCGATGGTTGTCGTCACCGCGACGGCGTTTCCTTCCGCATCGACGATGGAGATATGGCTGGTGCCGGGCTTTTCCCGGGACTCATCGCGAGCGGGGCGGATATTGCCCATGCCAGGCGGGGTCCCGGGGGCTGCCTTGGACGACGCCCTTTCGGGATCGATCTGCGCGCTTCGCGATTTGACGTAAGCCGGATTGAGCAGGCCGGAAGGGACGGTGACGAAATCCGGGTCCGCCAGATAGTGGTTGCGGTCGGCATAGGCGAGTTTCTGTGCCTCGGCGATTGCGTGCAGGGCTTTCGCGTCCAGAGGACCGGGAGCCGGCCCCATCGCTTCCAGCATCATCAAGCTCTGCAGAACCGTGAGCCCGCCAGAAGACGGCGGTCCCATGCCGCAGATCACATGGATGCGGTAAGAGGCACAGAGTGGCGCGCGCTCGCGGGCTTTATAGGCGGCAAAGTCACCTATCGTCATGTCGCCGGGCGCGCCGGACGATGTATTGACCGTTTCGACAATCGCCTGCGCAATCGCGCTCTCGTAAAAGCCACGCGCGCCTTGAGCGGCAAGAGCGCGCAATGTCGCGGCGAATGCCGGGTTTCCGAGCCGGTGCCCGACCGGCCAGGGCGCGCCTGAGGCGTCGAAAAAATAAGCGCGTCCGGCGGCGTCGAAACGGCGGGGTCCCGCGCGGCTCAGCAGCAAATTGAGCCGCCGGCCAACCGGGAAGCCCTGCTCGGCGAGGGCTATCGCCGGGGCAAATAGCGTCGCCCAGGGCAGACGGCCATGGGCCTTGTGCGCCGTCTCCAGCATGGCGAGGAGACCCGGCACGCCCACCGAGCGCCCGCCACCCCGCGCTTTCCGGAAATCCATCGGTTGTCCTTGCTCCAGAAAGCGGTCCGGGCGCGCTGCCTTGGGCGCGGTTTCGCGTCCATCGTAAGAACGCAGTTTCATCGCTTTGGCGTTCCAGTGCAGCAGGAAGGCGCCGCCGCCGATCCCCGACGATTGCGGCTCTACCAGATTGAGAACCAGCTGCACGGCGATGGCCGCGTCCAGCGCGCTGCCGCCCTTGCGCAAAATCTCCAGGCCGGCTTTCGCGGCCAG
>JAJFHO010000069.1 GCA_021775575.1 Hyphomicrobiales bacterium | reverse complement strand
CCTTGTAGTCCTCGCCCATTTCCTTGAACACCTGCCTGGCCTTGTCGCGGCTCCAGACCTCCCTGGTGAACGGCGCGCCGCGCGCGATGATTTCGCGCATCTTCTTTTCGATTCTGGGCAGGTCTTCGGGATGGAAAGCCTCTTCCCGGTCGAAATCGTAATAGAATCCATTCTCGATCACAGGCCCGATGGTGACTTGCGTGCCGGGAAAGAGCTCCTGCACGGCCTCCGCCAGCACATGGGCCGTGTCATGGCGGACAAGTTCCAGAGCGGCCGGATCGTCGCGAGTCACGATCTCTATTTTCGCATCCCGTTCAATGACTTCAGAGAGATCTTTCAGCTCGCCATCGAGCTTCATCGCCACGGCATTCTTGGCCAGTGACTTGGCTATCGATCCGGCAACCTCGGCGCCACTTACGCCGGCTTCGAAATCGCGCGAATTGCCATCGGGGAACGTCAGGGAAACCATCAAGAGTCCTCCTCTCACTCACTGCAAACCAGGCAGGTAAGACGGAATCAGCCCCATATCGGGGCCATGATTATTTACCTGGAATGCGTGACTTTAGGGCCGCTTGTCAAGGTCGCGTTCGATATGCGCGCCAGACCATCTTCCAAAGCGCCAGGGCGCCCACCAGGGATGGCGCTCTTGCCCGAGGTCCGGCACCGGATCGAAACCGCTTGCCCCCCAGGGAGAACAGCGCCAAAACCGCGACAGGGCGAGCCAGAGCCCCCGCCACGCCCCATTGGTGTCGATGGCGTCCTGCGCATATTCAGAGCAGGTCGGAAGATAGCGGCACTCGCGCCCGGCAAAAGCCGACAAGGTATAGCGGTAGAGGATGATCGGGGCCTTGAGCAGCGCCTTGGCAAGGCTTGCGGCCATGGTCATGACGATCGCCGGCTCATAGCGCCTCGATCCGCTCAAGCAGCGCGGCGGCGACCATCAGATCGAGATGCGCACCGCCGGCATTCTTGAAAACCGTAATCTCCTCATCGCCGCGTCTCGCTTCGATGCCGCCGCCGGCCAGATCATAGAGATCACCCAGCATGTCGCGCTGCGAGATCACGCCGGCGGCCAGCGGAATTGCAATATCGCCGACACCCTCCCGCGCGGAGTCACGGCAATCGACGAACAGGCGCCCGCGCTTCAGCGTGTCGTCATCCGCTTCACGCATGTCCGGCGCAAAACCGCCGACAAGGTCGACATGCGCGCCAGGCTTGAGCCATGCGCCCTTGATGATAGCATCGCGCGCCATCGTCGCGGTCGTGATGATATCGGCCGCGCCGGCCGCCTGTTCCAGATCGACGGCCGCTTGCGCCTCGATGCCTTCGCCTTGCAGCCGTCCCGCGAGTGATTCAGCGCGCGGTCCGGTACGGTTCCAGACCAGCACCTTGTCGATTTCCCGCCTTACCGTCAGATGCCCGCGCACCAGCCACGGCGCCAGCCCGCCCGCGCCGACGACCAGCAGCGTTCGAGCCTCGCTGCGCGCGAGATATCGCGCGCCAAGCGCGCTGTCGGCGGCGGTCTTCCAATAGGTGAGCTCGGTCGCATCCATTACGGCGCGTGGCCGTCCATCATCGGCATTGAACAGAATAATCACGGCCTGGACCGACGGTATCGCTTTTGACTCGGGATTGCCGGGCACAATCGTGACCAGTTTGCTGCCGAGGAGTTCTGCGCCGTCATGGGCCGAACGAATCAGATAGCGCGCCGTCTCGGGACCGATCAGCCCGTCCGCGATTTCCGCGCGCGGGCGGCGATGCCCCCGCTCGAGAGCCTCAATCAGATAAGCAAGATCGAAAGCCCTGCGTAATTCCTCGGCACCAATCCAGCGCACCACAACTCCTTGCGCGGCTCTCGTTATGGCCCGGGCGCATCCGCCACCGCCGGTTCGCGCCGGGCTTCGATCTGCCCGATCGCGTCCTCTACGGCGTCGAAGACCAGCAAAGTCGAGGCGTGGCGCGCCCTGTAATCACGCACCGGTTCAAGCACTCCGAAGTCCCGCCACTTGCCGTTCGGCGGCGGGCCATTTTCTTTGAGCATCTTGCGCATGGTCTGGCCTACTTCGCGTAGCTCTTCAGCACTCGAGCCGATGATGTTGCGCGCCATAACCGAGCAGGAGGCCTGGCCCAGAAGGCATGCTTTGACCGTTTGCCCGTAGCCGGTCACGGTGTCGCCGTCCATGGTGAGATCGACGCTTACCGTGCTACCGCACAATTTCGAATGTGCGGCGGCCGTGGCGTCCGGTCGCTCCAGCCTCTCGGTGGCCGGTATATTCGCTGCCAGCTCCAATATGCGCGGGCTGTAAATCTTGTTTAGCAATAAACTCTTCCTATCGTTATCGCGCTCGCACTTGCAGCCGGCACTCCGGCACTATATATCCACCAGCGACCAATGCCGATAGCGGTGAATATGGAATTTCAGTTGCCAGGCTGCACAAGGATCGATCCAGTCGAACGAAATCCCGGCGATCGGTTTCCTGCGCCAGTTTGAAAAGCTCGAATTCGCATCTTCCAAATTCACCACTATAATAGCTGCCTGAATTTGTTATAATGTTACATTATGACAAGGCCGAGCAGGTTAGAATAAGCAGGCAGGATTCGCTATGCGGCCCGACTGGAAAGGATAATCATGGACGCAGTCGTGAAAAGAATGCCCGGTATCGCCGACATGCTCCGTGAAGGCCCGGCAATCGAGCGGCCCTCGCGCGAGGATGCCGAGGAAGCTGTTCGCACGCTTATTGCCTGGGCCGGCGACGATCCCGACCGGGAAGGCCTGAAGGATACCCCGAAACGCGTCGTCAAGGCGTATCGGGAATTTTTCAGCGGATACGAACAATGCCCGATCGACGCGCTCTCGCGAACATTCGACGAGGTTGGCGGTTATGACGATATCGTTATGCTCCGCGATATCGATCTCAACTCCCATTGCGAACACCATATGGTGCCTTTCGTCGGCAAGGCGCATGTCGCCTATTTCCCGTCTGACAAGGTCGTGGGAATCTCCAAGCTTGCCCGCGTCGTGGAAATTTTCGCCCGGCGTCTTCAGACCCAGGAAACGATGACGGCGCAGATTGTCGCGACCGTCGACCAGGTTCTTAAACCACGCGGCACCGCCGTGATGATCGAGGCCGTGCATCAGTGTATGTCGCTGCGCGGTGTGCAGAAGCCGAATGTTGCAACGATCACCACGCAGTTCACCGGGATCTTCAAGCAGGATTCGGCTCAGCAGGCGCGGTTCATGTCCTTGACGCGGCGCTCGGACGTTAACTGAGCAAAACCGCACCTCCAAAGCGCGTACGAAGATGGAACAGATGAATTTCGCCAAGCGCCTCAGCGTCGAGCAGGTCGAGGAAGGAAATCAGCTCGCGCCGAAGTTCGACGGCAGCGGGCTGTTGCCCGTTGTAACGACGGACGCGCAAAGCGGTGAGGTTCTCATGCTCGGCTATATGAATGCCGAAGCGCTTGCCATGACTATCGAGACCGGTGAGGCGCACTATTGGAGCCGGTCGCGCAAGACACTCTGGCACAAGGGAGCGACCAGCGGACTGGTCCAAAAAATCGTCGATATCCGCATTGACGATGATCAGGACGCGATATGGCTTAAAGTGGATGTCGCCGGGTCCGGCGCTTCCTGCCATGTCGGCTACAGATCCTGCTTCTATCGCTCGATACCCACCGGCACCTCGCCCTCCCCCTCCCTCAAGCTGCGGTTCAGGGAAGATGGCAAGACGTTCGATCCGGCGGATGTTTATGGCGACGCGCCCAACCCGACGCAACTTTAGCCAGGCCCTGAACTGGAATCTGAACCGCGCATTAATGCACCGTTAAGCACACCTTAATTCACCATCCTTAATATGAACCTACAGGCCTAGCAGGGCCTACGGCCCCTGGGTCTTTTGGTACGGGCCTTGCAGGGGTGTGCGTAAATGATGAAGCCCAAAATAGGTTTAGCACTTGGTGGCGGCGCGGCGCGTGGTTGGGCGCATATCGGCGTTTTGAAGGCCTTGGCCAATGCCGGCATGGCGCCGGATATTGTCGCGGGAACCTCGATCGGCGCGGTGGCGGGCGGCTGCTATGTCGCCGAAAAACTGGACGAACTGGAGAGATTCGCGCTGAGCCTGACGAAGCGGCGCGTGTTCAGTTTTCTCGATTTCAATTTTGCCGGTTCAGGACTGATCACGGGACGGCGGCTGTGCGGCGAGCTCGATGATCATCTGAAGACCATCAACATCGAGAATCTGGACCGCAAATTCGTGGCGGTGGCGACGGAGATGGCGACGGGACATGAAATCTGGTTGAGCAAAGGCCGGCTCGTCAACGCAATGCACGCCTCATACGCGCTGCCCGGCATTTTCGGACCGGTAAATATCAACGGGCGCTGGCTGATGGACGGCGCCCTTGTCAACCCCATCCCGGTCTCGGTGTGCCGCGCCCTCGGCGCGCGCATCGTGATTGCCGTCAATCTCCACTGGGACGTTTTCGGCAAGGGAGCCGTTATTCACGACCAGGAATCCATCGACGAGGTTGAACTGCCGGAGGAGACATCGCCACCACCAGGCAATGGGCAGGCCGCGAAACGGCTTTTGCAGCGCCAGTTCTTCGGGCGCGGCAGCAATGCACCTGGCATTTCGACGGTAATGATGGACGCATTGAATATCGTGCAGGACCGTATCGCGCGCTCACGGCTTGCCGGCGATCCGCCCGATCTGATGATATCCCCGAAGCTCACCGAAATCGGCCTGTTCGACTTCCACTGCGCATCCGCGGCAATCGCGGCAGGCAAAGCCGCTGCGGAAAAGGAAATTGAGGACATTCAGCAAACGATCAATACGCTTGCCGCCTAGAGCCTGCCAACAGGCCCAAGAGTGCTTTTGGCCGTTAACCCGTGGAGATATAGTCGCGCATCGCGGCCGCTTCCATTTCGGCCTCGGCGATGCGCAGCGTGACGACGTCGCCGATCGAGATAAGCCCAATAAGCCCGTCATTGTTTACGACCGGCAAGTGCCGAAACCGTCCCGATGTCATTTCCGCCATCACATGATCGATTGTATCGGCTTCCTGACATGAGATGACCTTTGTCGTCATGCATTTGGAGACCGGATATTTCAGCGCACCGGGTCCGTCCTGGGCGATCCTGCGCACAATATCGCGTTCTGAAACGATACCGGCAATCGCGCCGTTGTCGCCGCATATCACGATGCAGCCGATCCCGTGCTCTCGAAGTATCTTGGCAATTTCGAGCAGACTGACCTCCGGTGCGGCAACAATTACGTCTCTGCCTTTCTCCTTAAGGATCACGGCAACATTCATGAGCACCTCCCGATTTCAAACCTCCCGCATAGCTGGGAGCACGAAACCGCAATAGAAGCGTCCGGCTCCTACATCTCCCGCATTTTGCAGACTAGCGGGTTTTAACGCCACGCCGAAGCCGCCCTTACGGCCGACTCTGGAAGCCGGCCGCATCGCAGCAACGTCGCCCTATGATGAAACTACAATTCAAATAGCGCAATAGTGGTTCCACCTGCCTGTTAATGAATCGCCGCTTCGGGAGGTGGTGACGCCGCCGGTCTGTCGAACAGCCCAAATCCAAGCAAACCGAAAAGAAAACCGCCAATATGCGCTTCCCAGGCAATTCCGGCATCGCCGCCATCCAATGTGAGATAGCCAAGCCCGAATATGAGGTTTACAGCCGACCAGATGGCGACGATCATCAATATCCGGGGATTTCTAAGCGTCTCGCCAATCGGTGAAAGCGGTATCGCCACGATACTTTCGGTGGAATATGAGATATGCCCGCGCCGCGCGAGAATAAATCGCATGGCAGCCGCCATCTGACCTGAAATTGCCGCCGACGCTCCCACCACCGGTCTCACGTCGCCGAAATACAGAACCAGGTGAACAAGCGCCCCGGCCACGCCGCAAGCCAGCGAAAACAGCAGGAACCGCGAGCTGCCGACCCGTTTTGCAATGGCGCTGCCAAACGCCAGCATCCAAACTGAATTGACGATCAGATGCATTGCATCGCCGTGCACCAGCATATAGCTCACGAAGGATGTAACGCCGGCGAAATCGCCTCCGGGTATCTCCTGCCCGCCGGCCGCGTAGCGCGCCGGAACAAAGGCCAGCGTCCATAACAAATCGGCATCGAGATCCGATGGAAGCAGCGTTCGCGCGATGTGAACGGCCACAACTGCGCCAAGCGCGCCAACAACACCCGCTGGTACATTAAATATCGGCTCGCGTTTTTTCATTGCCTCATCCGCCGCAGACCGGCTCGCCGCTGGCATAGCGATGTTCGCCCCTCGCCGCAAGCAAGCACTCTGGCACGACACCTGCTCCGCACCTACCCAGCGGCGCCTCGCTGCACACGATTGTTCCAATTCGGGACGAAACCGGACCGGCGCCGAACACAACAGCACAGATGCACCAAAAACCGTTGACCGTTACAGGGCGTTACGATGCGACAGAGAACCAGCAACCTGCTGTATGAATACTGGAATAACGTAAGAAATGGGCGGCGAGCACCCTGCCGCTACGAAATCGAGCCGGCAAAGATCGCCGCACTGTTGCCGGAGACGATTATCGTCGAATGCGACGGAACCACCGAATACCGCATTCGGCTCGCCGGAACCAGAATATGCGATCAGTTCGGCTGCGAACTGCGCAATTCCGGCCTGCTCGATTTCTGGACGCCAGCCGACCGCGAAGCGCTCTCAAGTCTGCTGCACAATGTGACCCGCGACGGGGCGGTCGCTGTCGCGCACTTTTCAGCTCAGAAGGAGGAAGGCAGGCGCGCGGACTTCGAAATGACGTTGATGCCATTGATCCATAACGGCAAATCGGTAAACCGGATGCTCGGCTGCATCACCGCGATCGACCCGCCTTTCTGGCTTGGAACGGCGCAACTTGACCATTTTGAAATCAAGACTGTCGATCTGGTGTGGCCGGACGGTGAGCCAATCATTCTCAAGGCTGTCCAGGACGCCCGATCCTCCCCGCCCGCAATCCGCGAACGGCCCCGCAAACCCGCCAGCGGCGGCGACGACAAGCCCCGGTTCAAGGTCTACCAGGGCGGTCTGTCCGACTGACCCATGCGCGCCATGATATGCCAGACCATCCGCGCCGACGCCGCCGAGCGGGCCGGCTTAGAGCTTCATTAACCGCAAGTCTCTAGCCTCAACTCGAACAATACCGGTATTCTCAGGATCGAAGCGAGATGAGCATAGCTGAAGGACAGCGTCTGCCTGATCAAAAGGCTGTCCGGCCATCCGATCCAGCGCCACGCCACGCCACGCAAAGCGTGCAAAAATCTGCTGGACATCGGGTCAATATCGCTCAGGACCGCCGGCGCCACCAACGCGTCAAAATCGACCTCCAGGGCCGTTTCATGTCGGCCGACAAACAGGATCATCCCTGCAAGGTTGTGAACATATCTCCCGGCGGGCTGGCGATCAGCTCGCCCAACAGCTGCGAGATGGGCGAACACATCATCCTCTATCTCCCGGACCTTGGGCGGTTCGAGGGAGAAGTCGTGCGCTTCTTCGAGGGCGGGTTCGCCGTGCGGCTCACGGGAACCGCCTATAAGCGGGAGAAGATCGCCAATCAACTGACCTGGATCATCAATCGCAACAAACTCGACCTCGCCGAGGATCGCGCGCATGAACGCACGGTGCCCGGTAAAAAACGTATCAAGGTGACTTTGTCTGATGGGTCGGAGCGGGAAGCCCGCCTTCTCGACGTATCGCTTGGCGGCGCCGCCGTCTCGGTCCTGCCCAAACCGAACATCGGCGACCAGCTAACCATTGGGCTGATCCGTGGAACCGTCGTGCGCCATCACGATCAGGGCATCGGTATCCGATTCCTGGAAATTCAGGATCCCTCGGTGATCGAGCGCCATTTCGGCTGATTCCGACCCTCTTCCAACCAGACCTGTAAATGTCATGCAATGCCGTTCGCGCAGGGCGGCCCATGAGCAGCATTGACGCTGCCTCCCCGATCACAGCGGAGCAGGCCGCAGGAAACGTGATAGTTCAAATTTTATCTAAATTGAGAATTTTCAATTTTTATTTGAATTATAATCAAATAAGACGCAAATATAAATTCAAATAATACTCCAGTTTTTGCTCCAAATAAAATTTTATATGCAATAGTCCCCACCATATTCAATATCGGGGGGGCACCGATGACTAAAAAAATTATCAGTACCTTGGCCTTGGGTCTGAGCTTGTTCGCATCGACCACGGCCGTCGCGGAGTTGAGACAGAATGCGGAGGCGCAAAACCGCGCCTCGCCATTCATGCAGGAGTATGGACGCGCATTGCCGCCAATCGGGCATATCGGTTTTTGCCGGCGTTTTCCGGCCGAGTGCGCACCTATCGACGCGCTGCACAAACGGGTCGAGGCAACATCGGATATGCGGCAGGATCTGACCTTTGTGAACGATCTCGTCAATGAAATGATCCGGCCGATGACGGATCAGGAACTCTATGGCCGGATAGAGCATTGGACCTATCCCGCCGGCATGGGCGATTGCGAAGACTATGTTCTGCTGAAGCGCCGGCTTCTGATGGAGCGCGGCTGGCCGGCCAGCGCGCTTCTGATTACGGTGGTGCGCGATGAGAATAGTGAAGGACATGCGATCCTCACCGTTCGTACCGCCGCCGGCGACTTCATTCTGGACAACAAACGTCCCGGCGTAACGCCGTGGAACAAGTCGGTTTACACATTCGTCAAGCGCCAGGCGCATTGGGACCCGCAAACCTGGGTCTCCCTGTCCGCACCCGCGCCGCGCCAGCATCAGGGCGTGCCGGTCTCGACGAGCAAGAAATAGACGCGAGGTTTTCAGCCAAACGGTGAAGCAACCATCAATTTCGACATTCCCACGGCCCGGTCATCCCCCCTCTACCCCGACCCAACCGGGCCCAACTCAGGGCCGGCGCTGCGAGGCGCCGGCCTTTTCTTTTGAGAAAGATTCCCGGCGTCCAGTCGCGCGGATCGCCTGCACGGTCTTGCAGGGCCGGAAAATTGCGCGGTTTCCTGCATCCTCCTGCCTTGTCAGAGACGGAAATCCAGCGCGCGAAATGGTCGATATTTATGAGTTCACGGCCTAGAGCTGAGTGGCAAGCCGATACGCCATCTCCAGGATGACGGCGCCTGAGAAAAAACTCCAAAGCGCGGAAATAAGGGTCGAGAGCGCCAGCCAATAAGGCGGACGGCCCCTGAATGCTGCCTTGACGGCATTGCGCATAACGATCGCCGGCCCGGCGAGAACCCGGGTGAACACGCCGAGAAGCGCGGACTTGGTGGCTTGCGTATCGATCTCGAAATGCAGCCGCTCGCCGGTCACGAGCTGCGAGAAAGTCGCCGCGAGGCTTGCCGCGCAAAAGCCGATCGCGGTGACATAGGCATAGAATAAATACTCGAACATGACACGCTCCCGCCACCTCTAAAGGGCGCGCGTCAAATGTGCCTCACCGCAAGCGCGATGCGAACCAACTTCTTAATGAAAGGTTAAGAGACCTGGATGGCAAGCAGACTATCCCTTCAGATCATAGTCGAGTATCGCCATCTGGAAATTATACGACAGGTCGTCGTCCTCGTCGTCGCGGAACAGGACACCGATGAATTCATCACCGATATACACTTCCGCAGAATCGTCCTTCTGGGGCCTCTGCCGAACCTCGATTGTGTCAAGGTTGAAGGTTTTCCGAAGATAGGCTTCAAGCTTGAGAATTTCGTTGCGTTCCAATTTCATCTCCCGTCGTTTGGGTTTCTTGTTCCTTATTTTCGTGAGAAACGCAAACGCGGCGGCCGCGATTTACCGATAAGCCAGCGAAAAATCAGTGGAAAATTATGCGCTATCGCTACCATTTTCAGGCTCGACGCCCAGAATCTGCTCCATCGTCCGGGCCGGCTCCGGGCAACCCGCCTTGCCGACCACCCGTGCGGGAACGCCGGCGACTGTGGTGTTCTTGGGCACATCTTTCAGCACGACGCTGCCCGATGCCACGCGCGCGCAGTCACCGACCGTAATATTCCCGAGAATTTTGGCGCCGGCGCCGATCATCACGCAGCGTCCGATCTTTGGATGGCGGTCCCCGCCCTCCTTGCCGCTGCCGCCTAGGGTGACCGCGTGCAGGATCGAGGCGTCGTCGCCAACGCTCGCCGTCTCGCCGATGACGACACCGGTGGCATGGTCGATCATGATGCCGCGCCCGATCGTCGCCTTGGGATGAATGTCGACACCGAGAATCCGCGACGATTGGCTCTGAAGGTAGAAGGCGAAATCCCGCCGATCCGCCATCCACAATGCGTTGGCCAGACGGTGCGTCTGCAGGGCATGAAACCCCTTGAAATACAACAGCGGCTCGATCAACCGGTTGCAGGCCGGGTCACGGTCGTAGACCGCGGCCAAGTCGGCCCGGAAGGCATCGCCCACGGCCGGATTGTCGCGCAGCACTTCGTCGAATGTCTGGCGCAACAGCCCTGCATCGACGTCGCTATGCTCAAGTCGCTGCGCGAGGCGGTGACAAATAGCCTCCTCGAGCCTGTCATGGTTCAGGACTGTGGCGTAGACGAAGCTGGCAAGCGCCGGCTCGGCGGCGCACAAAGCCTCCGCCTCCTCACGAAGCTGAACCCAGGCCGGATCGCAGGTCTGCAATTCGGAACGGATATTCGAGCGGGTCAACACCATTTGAGACTCCTGATCTACTGAACCAATACGTCGCTTGGCATGTCGTATAGACTAGCACAACTGTCAACCCGTTACCGGGGCGTATCAAAAATTACTGAACGCGCTTGAAATCACCAGCCGCAATGTCCAGAGCCGGCATGCGGACGCGTCGAGGCAAGGAAAGACTTCACAGACGATGAGCAACAAAGATTCAGCCGCCCTGGGGGCGATCACCACGCAAACGGAGGGGTCTGTGTTCTGGATTATTTTTGACAATCCCGGGCGCATGAATGCGTTGAACACGGCCATGTGGGCGGCGCTGCCGGAGAAAATCGCGGAAGCGGAAGCGGCAGATTCGGTACGTGTCGTGCTGCTGCGCGGCGCGGGGACGCGCGCATTTTCCGCCGGCGCGGACATTTCCGAGTTCGGCGAGGCTCGAACGGGCGATGCCGGCAGGAGGTATGACGAACTCAACCACGCCGCCTTCGAGACATTGGCCTCATGCGCCAAACCGACAATCGCGATGATCGACGGTTACTGCATGGGCGGCGGGCTGGAAATCGCGCTCTGCTGCGATCTGCGTTACGCGGCGCAAGGCTCGACCTTTGGCATCCCGGCGGCGAAACTCGGCATCGGCTACAACCCGCGCTGGATCAGGCCGCTTTTTACCGCGCTCAGCCCAAGCCGAGCCAAGGAAATCCTGTTCACCGGACGCCGTTTCAGCGATGCTGAGGCCGTCGCCATGGGTTTGCTGAACCGGCTATACCCGGCTGATGAACTCGAGAAAGCC
>JAJFHO010000068.1 GCA_021775575.1 Hyphomicrobiales bacterium | reverse complement strand
AGCGTATGGGTCGTGACGCCTGCGTTATATCCCCAGACTTCATGCAACAGAATATCCCGCGTGACGACCTTCTCGCCCGACCGGTAGAGATATTTCAAAATCGACGTTTCCTTTTCGGTCAGACGGATCTTCGATCCGCCTTCATCGACAAGGGTCTTGGCGGCCGGCCGGAAGGTGTAATGTCCGATCGTGAATACCGCGTCCTCGCTCTGCTCATGCTGGCGGAGCTGAGCGCGCACGCGCGCCAGAAGCACCGCGAAGCGGAACGGTTTGGTGACATAATCGTTGGCGCCCGATTCCAGGCCGAGGATCGTGTCGGAATCGGAGTCCTGCCCGGTCAGCATCACAACCGGGCTCTTGAAGCCGTTGCGGCGCAAAACCTTGCAGCATTCACGCCCGTCCATGTCGGGCAGGCCGACATCGAGCAGAACGAGATCGATATGCTCCGACCGGGCGAGCTCAATGCCCTGGGCCGCGCTTCCCGCCGAAACCGTGTCGAACTCCTCATGCAGCGCTAGCTGGTCGGTCAGCGACTCGCGCAGGTCCTCGTCGTCGTCGATAATGAGAATCTTGCGCGCGGTTGTCATTCTTCGCTCCCGAACGGTTTGGCTTTGCATCACTGTTACTGTCATGTAAGTCGGCTCCTATCGAAGGACAAGCATATCAGCTACCCCGGGGATATCTTCTTGGCGCGTAAAACAAACTCAAATGTCCGTGAGGGGATTAATTTGGTTGTGCGCGCGCGGCCTGGAGTTAACGATCGCGGCATCGTGATATTTGGCGCAAACCCTCTGTCCTGTGCGCTGGGGCGCTCGGGCGTTCGCGCGGCAAAACGCGAAGGGGACGGCGCAACGCCGCGGGGGCGCTGGCGCCTGCGCGCCGTCTGGTACCGCCGCGACCGCGTCGCGCGGCCGCGCACGCGCCTTGGAGTGCGGGCCATCCGCCCGCGCGACGGATGGTGCGACGCTCCCGGTGACCGGAACTATAACCGGCCTGTCCGGCTCCCCTATCCGGCCAGCGCGGAAACGATGTGGCGTGATGATCATCTGTATGACCTCGTCGTCGAGCTTGGCTACAACGACCGGCCGCGTTCGCGGGGGCGGGGCAGCGCCATTTTCATGCATGTCGCGCGCGAAGGCTACGCGCCGACCGAGGGCTGCGTTGCGCTGAAGCGGAGCGACCTTGCCCGGCTGATTGAATATTGCGGGCCAAACTCAGTGATCGAAATCACGCGTTAGCCGCGCGCCCCGAAAACAGCCGTGCCAACACGGACATAGGTCGCGCCGAGGCCGACCGCGGTTTCGAAATCGGCGCTCATGCCCATCGACAGCTCGGGCAGATCAAGCCGGCTCGCCAGTTTCTCCAGCAGCGCGAAATGGAGCGCGGGTTCCTCGCCAAGCGGGGGGATGCACATCAGCCCCTCGATCACAAGGCCATGGTCGTCGCGGCACGAGCGCACAAAGTCTTCCGCCTCGCGCGGCGCGACGCCGGCCTTCTGCTCCTCCTCTCCGGTATTAACCTGGACCAGAAGGCGCGGACGGCGGCCCTGCCGGGCCATCTCGGCGGCGATCGCTCTGGCGATCTTGGGCCGGTCGATCGTGTGAATGACGTCAAACAGCGCGACAGCATCGCCGGCCTTGTTCGACTGCAGCGGCCCGATCAGGTGCAGCTCTATATCGGGAAATTGCGCCTTGAGCTCCGGCCACTTGCCCTGCGCTTCCTGAACCCGGTTCTCGCCGAACAGTTTCTGCCCCGCTTCAATGACCGGCACGATATGCGCCGAGGCAAAGGTTTTCGATACCGCGATCAGCTTCACCGATCCCGCAATACGCCCGGCGGCGCGTTCCGCGGCGGCAATTTGTTCACCGACCGCGGCCAGCCTTTCCCGCGCGCCGGCGTCGTTCAAATCGTTCATCGAATTCGAATCCTTACGTCCTTGCGCCGACAATAGCGCCATGCCCACGCGATGCAAATGCACGCGCCGCGCGCGATTGGCTTGACCGCTTCGCCCATTTTGGCCCACATACGCCCGAACTTCTCACCGACGGGGCGCAAGCGGAAGGGCAGTCATGGCAGCGGCGCGCTACAATGCTCGGGATCGCGAATCCCACTGGCAGAAAATCTGGGACGGGAAGGAGCTGTTTCGCGCAAGCGAGGACGGCACGGGCGAGAAATATTTCGTCCTGGAGATGTTCCCTTATCCGTCCGGTCGCATCCATATGGGACATGTGCGCAACTATACGATGGGCGACGTTGTCGCACGCTACAAACGCGCCAAGGGCTTCAACGTGCTTCATCCCATGGGCTGGGACGCCTTCGGCATGCCGGCGGAGAATGCCGCCATGGAGCGCGGCGTCCATCCCAGGACATGGACCTACGCCAATATCGACGCCATGCGCACCCAGCTCAAGGCGCTGGGTTTGTCGTTCGACTGGAGCCGGGAGATCGCGACCTGCGATCCGGAATATTACGCCCAGGAGCAAAAGCTGTTTCTCGATTTCCTTGAGGCCGGGCTGGTCTCGCGCCACTCCGCCAAGGTGAACTGGGACCCGGTCGACCACACCGTGCTCGCCAACGAGCAGGTCATCGACGGCAAGGGCTGGCGCTCCGGCGCCGAGGTCGAGCAGCGCGAACTGACCCAATGGTTCTTCAAAATCTCCGACATGGCGGAGGAGTTGCTGCAGGCTCTCGACGCTCTAGAGCGCTGGCCCGAAAAAGTTCGGATCATGCAGCGCAACTGGATCGGCCGCTCGGAAGGCCTGCAGTTCCGGCTCGACTTGGTGGACGCCGGCGGGACTTCCGCCGGCGAGCTCGAAGTCTTCTCAACCCGTCATGACACCATCTTCGGCATGACCTTCTGCGCGGTGTCGGTCGACCATCCGCTGGCCGAGGAGGCCGCGAAGTCAAACGATGCGCTGGCCCGCTATATCGAGGAGTGCCGGCGAACCGGCACGACGGAGGAGGCGCTGGAGAAGGCCGAAAAGACCGGTTTCGACCTGGGCCTGCATGCCGTCCACCCCTTTATCGAAGGCAAGACGGTCCCCGTCTACGCCGCCAATTTCGTACTGATGGGCTACGGCACGGGCGCCATATTCGGCTGCCCCGGCCACGATCAGCGCGATTTCGATTTCTGCAAGGCGTTGGGACTGGACATTATCCCGGTCGTGGCGCCCGCCGATCTTGGCGGTTCGGCGCTCGAGGACTATAGCGCCGGCTATTGCGACCGCGCCGAGATCTATGACGGCACCGGCGTGATGATCAATTCGGCGTTTCTCGACGCGATGACAATCGACGACGCCAAGCAGGAGATCGCGAGACGCTACGAGGCGATGAACAAGGGTGAGCGGCGGGTGAACTACCGCTTGCGTGACTGGGGCGTGTCGCGCCAGCGCTATTGGGGATGTCCAATCCCGGTCATTCATTGCGAGGCCTGCGGCGTCGTACCGGTGCCGGAGAAGGACTTGCCGGTGGAGCTTCCAGACGACGTGACCTTCGATCAGCCGGGCAATCCGCTCGAGCGGCATCCGGGCTGGAAGAATGTCGCCTGTCCGGCATGCGGGATAGAGGCGAGGCGCGAGACCGACACCTTCGACACCTTTGTTGATTCGTCCTGGTATTTCGCGCGCTTTTGTTCGCCGCGCGCCGATGTGCCCGCGCTGCGCCGCGCGGTCGATTACTGGCTGCCCGTGGACCAGTATATCGGCGGGATCGAGCACGCCATTCTGCATCTGCTTTATTCGCGTTTCTTTACCCGAGCCATGAAGGCGACCGGCCATGCCGGCCTGAGCGAACCCTTCGACGGGCTGTTCACGCAAGGCATGGTCAATCACGAAACCTACAAGCTCAAGGACGGTTCCTGGGTTGCGCCGGTGGACGTCCGAATAGAGGGCGAGGAGGGCGCGCGCCGCGCGGTGCACGCGGGAACCGGCGCGGCCGTGACCATCGGCCCGGTCGAGAAGATGTCCAAGTCGAAGCACAACACCGTCGACCCCGAGGACATAATCGGTCATTACGGCGCCGACACCATCCGCTGGTTCATGCTCTCCGACTCACCGCCCGAGCGCGATGTGCAATGGACGGAAGCCGGTGTCGAGGGCGCCTGGCGCTTTGTCCAGCGGCTGTGGCGGCTGGTGGGGGAGCTGGGGCCACGCGCCTGCGCGCCGGGCACGCCCATGCCGTCCTCATTCACCGATCAGGCGCTTGCGCTGCGCCGGGCGGCGCATAAGGCCGTGCGCGACGTTTCCACCGATATCGAGGCGCTGCGTTTCAACCGGGCGGTGGCGCATATCTATGAATTCGCCAATACGCTGTCATCGCCGCCGAAGGAGGACGACGCCGGCGTGGCCTGGGCCATCCGCGAGGCTCTTGAACTGCTCGTGATCCTGATCGGCCCAATGATGCCGCATTTAGGAGAACAATGCTGGGAGGCGCTTTCAGGCGAGGGTTTGCTCGCGGAGAGAGCCTGGCCGGCGGCCGATGCATCGTTGATCGTCGAGAACATGATGACCATTGCCGTGCAGGTAAATGGCAAACGGCGGGACGAATTGACGGTTGCGCGCGACGCGGCTAAAGAGGATATTGAGGCGGCAGCGCTGAAACTGGATAATGTCGTGCGCGCGATCGAGGGACGGGAAATAAAGAAAGTGATCGTGGTACCGCAAAGGATAGTCAATGTCGTCGCGTAACGGGCAACGCAGCCAATCGGAGCACAGCCGGCGCCGTGTCGTCGCGATGTTGGGCGCCGCCTTGGCGAGCGGTCCCCTGCTGGCCGCATGTCAGCCGCTTTACGGACCGACCGCGAGTGGCGTCGCGCTCAAGGAGGTCATGGCTGCCGTCGATATCTCGACTATTCCGGGCCGGGTCGGCCAGCGCATTCGCAATGAGCTTATTTTCGATACCACCCGGGGCGGCTATGCGGCGGAGTCGAAATACCGGCTCGAAATTATCGTGCGCGAATCGGTCGGCGACCTTCTCGTCGAGGAAACCGGCGATGCCCGTGGCCAGATGTTTTACCTCGACGCCGATTTCAAACTTGTACAACTCGCGAGTAAAAAGGTCGTTTTCAAGGGCAGGAGCACCGCGCGTGCGGCCTTTGACCGCTTCGATCCGATCTTCGCGAATATCCGGGCGCGGGTCGATGCGGAAAATCGTGCCGCCGATTCCGTTGCCGAGGGGATCAGAACCCGGATCGCGGCTTTCCTTTCCGCCGCTGCCTGACGCCGGCCGGGTGGGCCGCCGGGAGGCGCGCATACAGCCATGGTCGCATTCAAGGCTTCACAACTGATCGGATTTCTGAAGTCGCCGGACCCGCGCTTCTGCGCGGCACTGCTCTATGGTCCCGATGCCGGACAGGTTGGCGACCATGCGACGGTTCTGGCGAAGAGGGTTGCGCTGGCGAGCGAACCGGCCGGTGAGATTATCCGTATTGACGATCGCGATCTTGCGGAGGATCCCGGGCGGCTGGAGACAGAGGCGCAGACGGTGTCGATGTTTTCCGCCCGCAAAGTCATCCGCGTCACGGCCGGACAGCGCTTCCCCGTGGACGGCCTCGAAGCCCTGCTGGCCGCACCGCTCGAAGCCTGGATTATTGTCGAGGCGGGAAACCTGCGCCCCGCGGCGAAACTGCGCAAGATATTCGAAGCGAGCGACTATGGCGTGGCGCTGCCCTGCTACGAGTTGAGCGCGCGTGACATGGCCGGCTTCATCGACGCGGAGTTGACCGCGCAAGGATCAAGTATCGGGACCGAAGCGCGCCAGCATCTTGTCGACCTCTTCGGCGGCGATCAGGCCAGGGCCCGCACCGAGATCGTCAAGCTGGCGCTTTTCGCCGGCAAAGGCAGCCGCGTCGAGCTTGCCGATATAGACGCGGTGATTGGCGACGTGGCTCAGGCGGCCTTCGATACCTTGTCGGCAGCCGCGGGCAGCGGCAACCGCAGGGAAGCGCTGCGCCAGCTCGACCGGCTCGTTGCCGGCGGGCAGGGCGCGCAGTCCGCAATCGCCGCCCTGGGGCGGCATTTCGCAAAATTGCACAAGGTGTGCGCGGCGGTCGAGCATGGCGGCCAGGCCCGCGCCGCGCTGGCCTCATTCCGGCCTCCGCTTCACTTCCGCCAGCGCGACACGCTGGAGGGACAGTCGCGACTCTGGTCTCGCTCCAAGGCCGAAAAGGCTATTGATCTCGTCGCCAGGGCAGCGCTTGCCGCGCGCCGGCACCCGGAGCTTGAGCAGCTGCTTGCGGAGCGGCTGGTGCTGGCGCTGGGTCGCTGAAAACTCTGTAAGTTATTGAAAACGCTACTGTTTTTGAAGGCTAGTTAATAACCGGTTGCGAATTTCGTCAAACTGCTCCAGCGACTTGTAACGAATCCGCACTTCGCCCGCCTCGCCCTTTCCGGCGCTGATCGTCACGGCCAGCCCCAGGGCTTCAGCCAGTTCTCTTTCCGCCGCGAGCGTGTCGGCGTCCCCGCCCCGGGCGGAACGGTTTTGCCGCTTGCGCGATGGCGCGCCGCGCTGAACCAGCGCCTCGACATCGCGAACATTAAGCCCTCGCCGGAGGATTTCCCTGGCCAGCTTTTCGGCATCCGCGTGGCCGATCAGAGCGCGCGCATGACCGGCGCTAAGCTGGCCCTCTTCAACCAGCGCCTGGATGCTTTCCGGCAATTTCAACAGCCGCAGCATATTGGCCAGATGGCTGCGGCTCTTGCCGATAATCGTCGAGAGGTCTTCCTGGGTGTGCTTGTAGCGGCCGATCAGCTGCTTGTAGCCGCGCGCCTCTTCCATCGGGTTGAGATCGGAGCGCTGGACATTTTCGATGATTGCGAGTTCGAGCGCTTCCTGATCGTCCAGGGTGCGAACGATGACAGGAATTTTATGCAGGGCGGCGGCCTGCGCGGCGCGCCAGCGGCGCTCGCCGGCAACGATTTCATACTGGCCCGCCGCCTTTGCCGGGCGAACGACGAGAGGTTGCACAACACCCTTTTCGCGGATCGAGTCCGCCAGCTCCGACAGCTCCATTTCGTCATAGTCACGGCGTGGATTGAGCGGGCTGGCATGCACCGAATCGATCGGCACGGACTGCAAACCATGCTGCCCTGTCGCAGCCGCGACATCGGCGGTCTCGTTGATCAGGCTGGCAAGCCCGCGTCCCAGTCTGCGTTTCTGCGCGGCCATCGTCGCTCCGTCAGGCCGCGGCCAGGCCGCATTCGCGCTTGATCAGTTCTGACGCGAATTCGATATAGGCTTTGCTGCCGGGACATTTGTGATCATAGAGCAATGCGGGCTTGCCGAAGGAGGGCGCCTCCGACAGCCGGACATTGCGGGGGATGATTGTCGAGTAGACCTTTTGACCGAGAAATTCGCGGACATTCTCCTCGACCTGATGCGACAGCGTATTGCGCTGGTCATGCATGGTGAGGATAACGCCCTGGATCGTAAGCGCCGGATTGAGTTGCTCGCGCACCTGATCGATGGTGTCGACCAGCAGACCCAGACCCTCCATGGCGAAGAATTCGCATTGCAGCGGTACGATGACCGCATCGGCGGCGGCCAACGCGTTGACAGTCAGAATATTGAGCGACGGCGGACAATCGATCAGGACATAGTCGGGCCGAATATCGTCATTCTCCGGATCGGCAAAATGCGCCTTAAGCGCGTCGCGCAACCGGAAATTGCGGCCCGAGAGCTTGTCGGCGCCGGTCTCCATCGCGGTGAGATCGATCTGCGCGGGAATGATCGACATATCGGCGATGCCGGTTGGAATCCTTGCCTGCCTGACGGTTGCGTCTCCCGTCAGCACCTCAAGCGTGGATGGTGTGCGCGCTTCCACCGTATTGGGGATGCCGAGCCCGGTGCTGGCATTGCCTTGCGGATCAAGATCGATAATCAGCACCCGCTGCCCGATGGCGGCGAGCGCGGTGCCGAGATTGATCGCCGTCGTCGTCTTGCCGACGCCGCCTTTCTGGTTGGCGAGGGCAAGAATTCTCGGCGTCTTGCGTTGCCTGCCTTTGTCGCGATGCCACATCATGCGCGCTCCTTGGTCCTCAGGTTTGTTACCTGGACGATACGGCCGTCCCGGCTGGTCATGCTGTCATGAAGCAAAACGTCGAAAGTCAGCAATTTTCGGGCCTCGGCCAGTTCTCGTTCGCTGTCCCTTCCTTTAAGGAACAGGCCTCTGGTCGAGGCGGAAAAAAACGGCAACGACAACTGCAACAACTCCGGCAGCGGCGCCACGGCCCGCGCGGTAACAATATCGGGCGCAGCCACCTTATCGCCGCCGGCCAGCGATACAATGCGCGCGCATTGTATTACA
>JAJFHO010000067.1 GCA_021775575.1 Hyphomicrobiales bacterium | reverse complement strand
CCCATCATCACTTTATCTTTGGCCGCCTCAAGGACTGCCATAGTCACAGACTCAAGATCCTGCCTTGAAGCCAGCAAAGCCGCCTCATTTATCATATTGGCCAAATCAGCGCCTGAGAACCCAGGTGTCGCTTTAGCAAGTTTGACCATATCGACATCATCACCAAGCTTAATCTTCTTAGCATGAACTTCAAGAATGCCCTCGCGGCCTTTATAATCGGGCAGTCCAACAACAACTTGTCTATCGAATCGACCAGGGCGCAGCAATGCTGGATCGAGCACATCAGGACGGTTTGTAGCGGCGAGAATAATCACACCAGAGTTCGCCTCAAATCCATCCATCTCAGAGAGCAACTGATTCAAAGTCTGTTCGCGCTCATCATGCCCACCGCCGACTCCGGCGCCGCGATGACGACCCACTGCATCAATTTCATCAATGAAGACTATGCAAGGAGCGTTCTTCTTGCCCTGCTCAAACAAATCACGAACACGACTCGCGCCAACTCCGACAAACATCTCCACAAAATCCGACCCAGACATTGTGAAGAACGGAGCGCCAGCCTCACCTGCAACAGCGCGAGCTAGCAATGTCTTACCAGTTCCCGGAGGGCCTAGAAGCAGGACACCTTTCGGGATCTTACCGCCAAGTTTCTGGAATTTGCCCGGATTCTTGAGAAACTCAATAATCTCTGAAAGCTCTTCCTTGGCCTCTTCCACACCAGCGACATCATTAAACGTCACACGCGGCTTATCATCACCAACCAACTTCGCTTTACTCTTGCCGAAGGAAAACAATCCTTTTGGACCGCCGCCACCCTGCATCTGGCGAATGAAAAACACCCAGATGAAGATGAGCAATACCCACGGCAGAAAGCCTATCAATACACTAACATAGCCAGGACTGGGGTCCTCAACCTTGATCTTCACATTCTTCGCCTGAAGCTGATTGGTAATCAGATAGCTGTTATCATCAAACGGCAGGTTAGTTTTGAATTTAGAAAATTGCGCTGTGCTGTTTCCACTCGGGAATGCTTTCGATTCCTTGAGTTTGCCCTCAATCTCCCGACCTCGGAATGTGACTTCCTCAATATTATCGCTATCAAGCTGTCTTTGGAAATCGGTGAATGAAACCTCAGCAAAATCCTGCGTGAGAGTCTGCATATACTGATAACCAGCAATTGCGACGATAAAAATCAGCGCCCAGAACATTATCGAACGCGCCGGACCTTTCAGACCAAACATCCCAGCGCCTTCCTCATCATCCTTGCCTGGCTTGCCGCCTTTGCCACCATTACCGCCGCCGCCAGGTTTCTTACCCCAGCGTGAACCACCGCCCTGCGGCGCGTGCTTGTCCTGATTGTCACGACTATCTCTATTTTGTTCTTCTGAGCTCATAAGCTTCAATTACTATACCTTTACTATACCTTAAACTGTCGGTGATATTCATCTGGGGCCTGATTACCTAATCCAATTCGTGAGATTATGAGGGGCCCAGTCTGTGTCTATGTTAATACGCCAAAGCGCAGAGGAAGTTATCAAAAAAAACTCCCATATGATACAAGAACACACCAAAACGTGGCGCGTTCCCAGTAGCCGAAGGATACAACAAATCAACTGAGAATCCACCCCGATAGCGAGCGAATTCCCCTCCAGCTACAATCTTATACGATATTATCCATAGAAAGTCCACTCTCAGAGACAGTGACTAATCTAAGTGACCACTATACAACGAGATATCTCATGTAGTGGCATGGCTCCCTTTGCCCTCACAAGCGAAGCAATTATCCAATTGGCATGTCTCACATGTAAACACAGACTTACCACTCGCAAACAGAGTTCGATAAGTTAATTCCAACCGGAATTGGGGAGCTGTCCCACTCCTCTTCCTCTCCGTCTACCTCTATCCCAAGACTAGAGAAAACAGTTGACAGTATCAGAGTAGTTGGTATACTAGTCTAACAATATCTGCGACCATTCGCATGCCATACTTCTGTATCCTTATTCAGATAAAGGACAACACAATGAGTTCCTCATTCGTCGATTGCAGTTTCGGTTCACTGAGAACAACCTTGGCTCTTATCGCAATCATCTGTTTTTGTCTACCAGACATAGCTCTAGCGGCTGATCAGGACGGAGATGGGATAGATGATACAATAGACAACTGCCCATTAGTTTACAATCCTTCGCAAGACGACATCAATGCCGACAACGTCGGGGATGCATGTGAGTGCGCAGGTACAATTCACGAATTCACAGGTACAGACGCAAGCGGTAACTTCGGTTCTGCTGTTTCTGGCGCAGGTGATGTCAACAATGACGGATACTCAGATCTAATCGTCGGAGCCTACTCAGCTGGAGTATCGTTAGCTGGGAAAGCATATGTCTACTCTGGCCTAGATGGAACATTGCTGTACACTTTCAACGGCGCCGCCGCATTCGATGGACTTGGATATTCCGTATCTGGAGCTGGTGATATCAACAATGACGGATTCGACGATGTCATAGTTGGAGCGCCATTCCATGCTGAATGGTGGGGAGTGGACGTTGGTAGAGCATACGTATACTCAGGAGCCACAGGAGGCGTTCTAAGAACGTTTACGGGACAAACTGAACATGACTTCTTCGGAGATGCTGTTTCCGGAGCTGGTGATGTCAACAATGACGGATTCGACGATGTCCTAGTTGGCGCCCGTCAAAGTGGTGTCACCGGAAGCGACAAAGGTCGCGTGTATGTATATTCTGGAGCCACCGGCTCCTCAATCCACCAACTCTTTGGAGAAACTATCGGAGACAACTTTGGCGGCGCAGTTTCCGATCTAGGAGATATCAATGGTGATAATTTCGATGATTTTGTCGTCGGCGCGAAATTCAATGCAGTGGGAGGAACGGACGCTGGCAGGGCGTACGTATACTCTGGAATCAACAAAGCTCTGCTCTACACATATACAGGCTCCGCTATGGGAGATTTTCTCGGTGTTTCAGTTTCAGGAGTAGGTGATCAGAATAGCGATGGTATAAACGACTTCATCATTGGGGCGTTCCAAAGTGATGCCGGTGGAGTTAACTCAGGACGGGTGTTTGTTCACTCAGGCTCAACCGGAACTCTGATCAATACTTTCGACGGAACAGCTGGTGAGGCATTGGGCGTCACAGTTTCTAGCGCTGGAGATGTAAACGGAGATGGAATCGATGATTTGCTATTGGGAGCCGCAGGAAACGATGCCGGCGGTAGTGACGCTGGTCGAGCATACGTCTACTCAGGCGTTACATGGGACCTAATCAGCGCTTTCAATGGAAGCAAGGCCTCAGGTGATTTCGGAATCTCAGTAGCAAGCGCTGGTGATGTAGACAGTGACGGCTTCGCAGATTTCATCGTCGGCGACGCTGAACAGGTTCCAGGCGAATCCTACCCCGGAAGAGCTTACGTCTTCTCACTGGCTGACGCTGACATAGACTTCATTCCGTCAGCCTGCGATAACTGCCCGATCAACTTCAACCCTAATCAAGAAGATTGGGATAGTGATGGATTGGGTGATTCCTGTTACTTACCTCTAGTCCTGAACGAACTGATCATTGTAGCATATCCAGGCGGAGCCTCTCCTCCTGCATCAGGTAATCTTCCAGATCCAAACGTGAACCTTAGAGTCGTCGATCCACACGGTCTAGTCATCGGCTACGATTCACTGGGAGCTTTCACAAACTCGATTAATGAAGGCGCAACTTATGATCAACTTGCAGCAAGAGACTCAATCACAATTCCGTTAACAAAAACAGGAACATATGTTATCGAGATTGGCAATGAAGCCGGTCTTGGTGGTGTCAGTAGCTATTCTGTCGGAATTCGCACTGATGGGACAGTAGAGTCCGTGTTCGGACCATCTGCAACTCCTATCTCAGGAACACTAGACACAATTCTACATTACACAACTCCCTTTATATCAGATAACGATGCTGATTTCCATTTGGACACACTCGACAATTGCCCTACAGATTTCAACCCCGGTCAGGAAGACTCAAATGGTAATGGCGTAGGAGACATCTGTGATGTCTGTTGTGATGCCGCAGGTGATGCGAACAATAGTGGGAATATCACCATCGGAGATGTAACATTCTTGATAGGCTACATTTTCTCAGGAGGAGATGACCCTGTCTGCGCAGATGAAGCGGATGCTGACGGAAACAACTCGATCACGATTGGTGATGCAACATACCTCATCGCAAGAATCTTCTCCGGCGGCCCAGCGCCTATCTGCGGAACCACAGGGTCATAGCGACATTGACCAATCGGGGAGTCGCATGTCCACACTTGCCAAGTAAGCAAATTGTGCTATCTTATTGTTAGCTTTTAGCTGCGTACACACATGAGAATTGAACCATCTTCCTTAGGGGGATTTGAGATCATGAAAGAATATCTCTTTCTGAACTGGATTCTTGTTATGGGACTAGCTCTTCAAGTGTGCCAAGCCGCAACCGAGGTAACCACAAACAACTCAACTATTCAAACTGGAGCCGCAATCGCTGCCGAAAACTGTTGCGATTTACCGGGCGATGCGAACTCCGATGAGTTAATGAGCATTGGTGATGTAACATTTCTGATCAATTACATATTCCACAGTGGTCCGCCCCCAGAATGTTGCGCCAAAGGAGACACCGACAACAACGGAAAAATCAATATCGGTGATGTCTCAAGGATAACTGCAGCTCTGTTCACTCAAGGCCCACTCCCAGTCTGTGGAGCTGTCGAGATGACTTGTTCGGCTGATGACTAGAGAGAAAGTGCAGAATTACAACTACATCACCGCAGACTCTGCTATACCTGCAAGATAGAGCGACTTTGGGACAAGTATTTCAAGATTATCAACTTTCAATATTGAAGACGCATCGTAAGCAAAACACCTTTATATCGCAAACGAACCCATTTAACAGCGCTTTTACCACAACAAGTCTGCTGATTTCGAGACTCCACATACACACAAGAAAAGGCAGGATCGAAACGATCCTGCCTTTAATAACCTAACTATCAACCTATTTAGAAACCGTCCCGAAAACAGCCTTGAAAATAGCCTCAAAAGCGCTTGTGAAAAAACATCTACGCCGTCGTTGGCGGACTTGTCACACCGTTGGACTTATCGAGCTTGATATCTTCCAGCCCCTCATCCATCCAAGGTGGCATAATCTTGATCATGAAATACAACAACACAAACGGCACAACCAAGAATAGGATTGTCATCAATAGTCCTTCCATGCCAAACACCTCGACCTTGTAGACCGTCAAACCGCGCATACTCTTGGAAAACAACTGACCGCCGATCACAACATTCCAACGAGTGCTGAAAATTCCAACCTGCACCAAAATCGCCGCAACAAAGAACAGCATCCGCCGCATCTCGCTGTAAAACCCTCCAAAGCGCCCAAACGCCAATGCAACAGCCGGCACAAGAGTTCCAATGATTATCTGTGAAACAATCAGGCTCATGAATAGCCTACTGGATATCATTTCCGAGAGAATGTCAATCGACTCCTCCGATTCATATAACCGATGGATAAAATCCAACAGCTCAAGTGAAAAGTCGACAATGATCGCATAGAACAAAAACTCAGCGAGCTTGTTCACACAGGCCATGTTCATTTTCTTCCAACGGAACATAGTTGAAATCATGTAGATCAAAAGCACCAACGCAATTCCTGAAACAATCGCCGAAAACAAAAATACAATCGGCATCAAAACACTGCTCCACCATGGATTAGCCTTAATTGAACCGAAGATAAACCCAACATAACCATGCAGCAAAAACGCAGATGGTATACCTAGAATCGTTATGAACTTGCCGGCCTTCTCATCAAAATCAATCGCGCCCTTGGAAATATCCTTGGTCCCCAAAGCAAGCACACGGTACATCAAGCGCTTCAAACCACTCGCTTCTTGCGCCCAGATAATGAAGTCCTTGCGGTAATCAAACCAAATCTCTAGCAGTAAGACCACCATCAAATACCAAGCATAGATGAACCCAAACATCGCCATAGCCGATGAGCTGTGCGGTGTTAAGAACATCTCTATCGAGCGCTCTGGGTGTCCCAAATGCGCAAGCAGTGGCAATGGTGCAATCAGCATGAAAGACAGCGCTGTCAACAGCGACAGCCTGTAGATCGGCCGCAAAACAGAGACTTTGAAAACCCGCTCAAGAGAAGCCAGAATAAACGCTCCAGCAACCAGACCGGTCAAATAGGGATACACCACGATTAACAATTCCCATTGAAGCACATATTCATTAGGGAATACATACCCAGAAACATCAGGGAGTGTCGACGATATATTTAGTAACATCTGTTCCATATTCACACTCCTTAGGTCACTTCGCCATCGGCGCCGCCATAAAAGACTTTTGGTTCAGTGTTCAGCCAAGGCTTGAGCACGCTAATATCCTTGAATCGCAAGAATCGCCGCAAAGGACTGGCCTTCTTGCCGACTTCACCAAAAATACGCGCCTTAGTAGGACACACCTCTACACAGGCCGGAACCAACCCTTTGGTGATTCTGTGATAACAGAGTGTACATTTTTCAGCGACATGCTTCTCTGGGTGCAAGTAGCGGGCGCCATACGGACAAGCCTGAATGCAATACCGACAACCCACACAGTAATCTTCATCAACCAAAACCACTCCGTCTGGGCTAACAAACGTAGCTCCGACAGGGCACACTTGCACGCAAGGTGGATTCGCGCAGTGATTACACAGCTTCGGAACAAAAAACGTTCGGAGTATATCAACATCCTCATCAATTTCAGGAAATCCGTCCATCCCACCATTCGGGCTATCAACAAGAGTCTCGCCCTCACTAGGAATAACATACCGTTCAACCCAAGTGCGAAAATGCATCGCATCCTGAGGAACCTCATTCTCTTTCTTACAAGCATCAACACAACGACCACAACCGATACACTTGTCGATATCAATCGCCATAGCATAATCATGATCTTCAGGATTGTATTTGTTAGTCTCTTGCGCAAATAAGCTCTTCCAAAGCCCACCCGAACCCAAAAATACGGTCGCGGCAGTCGCTTTGCGAATCAATCCTGTGAGAAACTGTCGGCGTGGCATTGTCGGAGTTGTCTCGGTTGTAGCATCTGATGGAATCTCAGGTGTCTGTTCTACTTGCTGTTCTCGTTTAATCTCAGATGATTTCATTATTTCGACTCCGGATAATGCGGATAATGGCAGTCCCAACACAGGTACCGACCACCATGTTCTTCAATGTCCACGCGCGGAATTTTCTCCGAACTATCAGCCCCGTCAGCATGGCACTTCGCGCATGTCGACGGATCTATTGGTTTCTCAGCATGCTCATTGCGAGGGTCTGTCCGATGTGCATCGGGAACATCATGACAAGTAACACATTCGAGTGTCGCATGATGTGACACCTGCTTTACGTTGGCGACATCACGATGACAAGCGCTACACTCTTCTGGTGTGTGTGGCAACAGCGGATTGTGTGGCTCATGGCAAGACATACAAACCTTGCCAGGGTTGTGCTGTTCAGGCAGAATTTGAGGGAACCCCGATGGGCGTGAAGGATTGTAACCATGACAAAGGATACAATACCCGCGCTCCCGTGGAGCGGTGGGTGTGAACTCGTCTGGTTCATCCACGTGCTTCGCTGATGGCCCATGACACACTTCGCATGAGAGACCATCGTGATAGGAACCACTTTTTTCTTCAAATACGTCGTCGTGGCAATCGAAGCAAGCGTCCATACCAGCATAAGAGATTTCTAACTCAGAGACATCATCCAGCGCCTGCGCCCGATAAAACCCTAGGTCTCCAAAAGTCTCAGGAACAAGCTTGGCGCGCGCTACCAGAAACACGACAATCAGTATAGTGAAGAGCGCCACTAACGGCGCTATGTGCCAAGGTCTGTGTGACAAGAAATACCTCCCAGTTGACTCCTTGTGGCCCCCTTCATGGTGACCATTGCTCTATAATGGAGTTTCCGACCGAATAGTCAAGAACTAAAGTGGAGAAAACTACCCTTTTTGTTCACTTTTCGAGTGATTTCTCAATATGACTCTATCTGCCTGCACCAAATGAACCAACTCTGTCGCATACAAAAGGGCAGAATCACTTAGATTCTGCCCTCTGCCAACACACTCTGTAAATCACGACAACTAGAGTCTTAAACTCTCTCCCTGTGATTATTCGCGCATAATATCGCTAGTCCAAATCTCTACTACTCTACTTCAAGCGAAATCTCCGTAACCACCCCGAAATCAGAAAGAGGTTGGTCCATCTGGGCCGTGTCCCCAACTACCACAATCCGAAAATCTTCCACTCTGTAATACTCTTTGGCAACTCGGTTGCAATCAGCAAGCGTGACAGACTTGAGAGCTTCCAAATCCAGCGCCGTCTGTTCTGATGGGAATCCATAGAACACACTCTCAGCCACAGCCTGCGCCACCTGATGAGGTGTCTCATACTCAAAAACAAAACTATTGAGAATCGATTCCTTAGCGCGAGCAAATTCTTTTTGAGTGATGCCGTTTTCTTTGGCCTCACTGAGAACATCAACAATCATCTGCAAAGCCTGACCAGTCGCCTCAGCTTTGGTCTGACAATAGGCAAAATATGATCCATATGTCGGACGGTTCACAAAATAACCACCAACCGAATAAGCCAGCCCAGCCTCAGAACGAATTTTTGCAGTGAGTCTGCCAGCAAAACCAACACCAACCACATAATTCATAATCCGTACCGCATGGCGATCCGGTGAATCAAATAGCTGTGTCAAGTGGCCCAGACGAATTGATGTCTGACTTATATCTTTGTACGCATAATACACCCCTGACTTCGGCAAATCCTCCTCGCTCGGGACAACCGGAATCGGGCGCTGAAGAATTCTCGTACCTTTCCATGAACCAACTGAGGTGTTCAACAAATCCTCTAACTCTTTGCGTGTAAGGTCACCGGAGACTGCTAGAATGCCGCGCGATGGTGTGTACACTCTATTGTATGTAAACTTCACACTCTGCCCAGAAATACTCGCCACAGATTCAAGAGTCGGATAACGACCATATAGCATGTCACCAAAAACTGTGCGATAGAACAAAGTCCGTGTCGCTCCAGTCGGTGAATCATATTGCCTGCGAATCTCATCAGACTTATTCGATACTTCAAGCGCCAACTTAGCCGAATCAAGAACAGGTTCGCGCAATATCAACGAGAACAAATCGAAGACCTCAGCCAAGTCTTTCTTCAAACAACGAAGAGTCAGCTTGTGATTGTCACCACCGGCAGTCGATGAGATACTAGCGCCAAGGAAATCCAAGCGCTCATCAATCTCCTCAGCCTTCAATGATCCAGCGCCGCCAGTGCGGAGCAAATTCGCAGTTATCCCACTGACACCAGCTAAATCGGCAGCCTCCGAAACAGAGCCACCGGGGAACATCAAAGTCATACGTACAACGGGCAACTCAGATGATTGCAAGAACACAACTCGCAAACCATTCTCAAGCGCAAACTGCTCAGGTGTCGGCGCCGAGAGTTCTAGTTCAGGCGCGACGATCTTCCGTGGATCCTGAGCAGAACTTTCACTCACCAGGGCAAAAACTAGTATGACTATCACACCAACTGTTATAGCTCTAAGAGCGAATCTTGATTGCATTATTCTCCCCCCTCCGTGGCATCAGCGCGGACAATAGGCACAAGTGTCGCAACTGTTCGATTCTCTTTCGTGAAATACTTGGCCGCAACACTCTGCAGGGCATCTGGAGTCAGTTTTTCAATCTGCTCCATTCGTGTCAGCATATATCGCCAATCGCGCGCGGTAGATTGATACTGTGCAAGCTTCTGAGCCAAACCATCATTGTCATAAGCATCCCAGATGAAATCCGCTTGAATGTTGTTCCGCGCTTTCTGCAACTCACGCGCGCTAACTGGCACAGTTGATAACTTAGCAAGCTCCTCATAAATCGCTGTTTCAACTATCCTACTATCAACTCCATCTTTCGGATATGCGCTGATAATGTAGAGACTCGGATAAAGATCACCCTGCTCCGCGCCCGGAAATGCCTCAGTTCCAATGTTTGAGCAAAGTTGTTGGCCTATCACCAATGATTTATAAAGACGTGACGATCTTCCATCAGCTAGGATTCTATCAAGGACAACAAACGCCGCCTCGTCAGGATCATCAAACGCTCCTTTATGAAAGCCGATATACAGCGCAGGTGATGCATCAAAATTCACATCAACACGCCGCTCACCCAACTGCTTTGGCTCAACTGTATAAATTGGATCAGGCTCTGGCTGCCGAGGGATATCACTCCAGTATTTCTTGGCAAAGGCTTCAACATCAGAAAACTTGATATCACCCACCAAACCAATCACCGTGCGATTGGGAGCATAGAATTGGTGATGAAACTTCTTCAGCGCCTCGCGTTTGATATTACCTTGGTCAGATTTCCACTCCCACATCAGCTGATAGGGGTGCGCAATAAACGCTGTTCCAATAAACTGCTCAAAGAGTTTGCCTTCACCTTCGTTATCAATGCGCAACCTGCGCTCTTCGAGCACAACCTCTCGCTCAGGATAAAATTCACGCAAGACCGGATTCTTCATCCGATCAGCTTCCATCACAAACCAGGTGTGCAGTTGATTCGCTGGTAGTGACACTATGTAATCAGTAAAGTCATAACCAGTAGAGGCATTGAAACCGACAGCGCCTCGCCTGGTGTACAGCTCTTCATATTCATTCTTGACCACATACAACGCTTCATCTGCAATTAGAGAATCAAGCAGAGCTTCCATCTGAGAGACCCAATTCAGATGTTTCTGATATGCGCCCTCATCACCTGCAAGTTTGATATACCGGCTTTGTTGGCGCGCCTGGTCTATTCTATTCCAGAGTGAATCCTGTTTATCCATCAGCTCCTGCTCGGCAACATAGTCCTTTGTACCAATCGATTTGGTGCCCTTGAACAACATGTGTTCTAGAAAATGTGCCGCGCCGATTGAACCCGGTTTTTCATTGGCCGAACCTACAGCCGTCACTATGTAGCTAGAGAACACTCCAGTCCCCGGGCGCTCTACAACAATCACTACTAAGCCATTGTCCAGTTTCAATTCCTGCGCGGGAATTTGAAATTCCATTGCGCTACCGGTTTCGAATACAGAAACAGTGAGCAACACAACAAACAAAGCGATAAACTTAGATATACTCTTCATATTACAACTCCCCGGCGCGAATCTGCGCATAGAGGTTAACAATTTCCGAATGTAACAAATCTCGCACCCGACGAAAATTCTTATCCTGCTCTTCAACAGTCTTGTATCGCCCATACGGATCAGGGATCGACCAATGCACCGACTTCTTCCCTTCAGGTACAACAGGGCACATCCCTTTGGCGCCATCACAAACAGTGACAACATAATCAGCCCAATCATAGTGAGTCGCTGTCAGTTGATCTGAGGTTTGCCCTGAAATATCAATCTCTAACTCACGCATTGCGCTGATAGCATCACCATTCACTCCGCCAGCGTTGATACCAGCCGAGCGAACATCAAAATCTCCATTCGAGAGAGCTTTACCAAACCCTTCGGCCATCTGAGAACGACAAGCGTTCCATGAACAAACAAAAATTATGTTCTTCATTATTCTCTTCTGTGGTTTTGCTAATTGTCTGGAGTAGCTCCCCAAATAAGCTCATGTATTATTGCTAGGTGATGATCATCATGTTCAGCGCAGAATTCGCAAATATCAATAACCCGCATTGGCACTCCAAGCCGTGGATGCAGAGCGCTCTTCCCAAAGTCTGCGAGTTTGAGTGTGCGCAGAAAATTCGCAAGCCCAGAGCGCTCAAGTCTGAACCTCTCGAGAACTTCGGATACTGGCCGGCGATTGTGTTGAGCTGTATGGGTAAGTTTGTTCTCCATATCAGCGGGCGCTAGAGTCTCGTCACCCTTTAGAATAGCATTGACTCTCTGAAAATGCAGATCTTCGAGATCGCCAAGATGTCCTGCATGGTCCAGCGCTCCCCATGCAAGCGCCCCATCGTCACTCTTAGGTCTGCGGCGCACAACACGTTCTTCAATTCCGAGAATCGTTTCATCTAATCTAGCTGGAGTTCCAGCTAGACGGCTGACTAAAT
>JAJFHO010000066.1 GCA_021775575.1 Hyphomicrobiales bacterium | reverse complement strand
TCGCAAAAGGAGGACGAGGTCACGGGCATCCTGATCGACCTTGCGATGCGTGAAACCAAGAATCTGTCGATCACCTTCGCCGACATCATTCTGGCGACCCTCAAGGGCAAGACACCGCTGATGAACAAAGCGCACCGCTTTGCGGGTTTCCGGGTTCTGAAGGCGCCCGATATACCCTCGGTTCTCATCGAATTGGGCTATATGAGCAATCCGGCGGACACGCAGAACATGGTTTCCGCGCGCTGGCGCGAGAAAGTATCCAAGGCGCTTGTCGCATCTGTGGACAGATTCTTCACCGCCCGCTCGCGCGGCATGCGTCCCGACGCGCCGCGGCGGGCGAGTTCGGGCGCGAAATGAAATTATTGAAAACTTCTTGTCCAGCAATGGGCCTAATTGGCCTATAAGGAGCAACCATGCCATTTGTTGCCATATTTATGGGTAGGGTTGCGTCAGCTGCCGTGGCGACTTAGAAAACGGTAGCGGGAATCATTACATGGACATCACGGCTCCAATAAAACCGCCCGAGCAAAAGAGGCGCCGATGGCGCGGCGGGTTCATGCTGCGTTTCGTCGGCTTTCTTTTCGCCATCGGGATGATCATGTTCATCGCCGCATCCGCGGCGGTCGGCTATATCCTGTGGAGCGTGTCCAAGGAACTGCCGGACTATGAAGTGCTGGCCAATTACCAGCCGCCGGTGATGACCCGGATTCACGCCAATGACGGCCAGCTGATCGCCGAATTTGCCAAAGAGCGTCGAATCTACGTTCCCATCAACGCCATTCCCGAAAAACTCATCCAGGCGTTTCTCGCCGCCGAGGACAAGAATTTCTACCAGCATGGCGGGCTCGACCTTCAGGGCATCATGCGCGCGGTCATACTGAACGCGCAGAATGTCGTGTTTGGCGGCAGCCGCAGGCTGGTCGGCGCGTCAACCATCACGCAGCAGGTCGCCAAGAATTTCCTGCTGACCAGCGACCAGACAATCGAGCGCAAACTGAAAGAGGCGATCCTTGCGATCCGCATCGAGCGGTCGTTCACCAAGGAAGAAATTCTGGAGCTCTACCTGAACGAGATCTATTTCGGTCTGGGCGCATATGGAGTTGCCGCTGCCTCGCTGATTTATTGGGACAAGTCGCTCGGCGAGTTGACCCTTGCCGACAGCGCTTATCTGGCCGCGCTGCCCAAGGCGCCGAACAATTATCATCCCTTCCGCCGCACCGAACGCGCGATCGAGCGCCGGAACTGGGTTATCGACCGCATGGTCGAAAATGGTTTCGCCACGCAGGAGGAGGGTGAAGAAGCCAAGGCCCAGCCATTGAGAGTCGATCCGCGCCAGAAGGGCGCACGGATTTTCGCCGCCGAATTCTTCGCCGAAGAAGTGCGCCGCGACCTTTACACCCGGTATGGCGAGGAGCAGCTCTATGGCGGCGGGCTCTCGGTGCGCACGACGCTTGATCCGGTGCTGCAGGCCTATGCCCGCGAGGCGCTTGTTGACGGCCTCGTCGCCTATGACCGCCGGCACGGATGGCGGGGCCCGGTTCAGAAGATCGCTCTGGATGGCGACTGGGGCGCGACACTCGGGGAAATCAAGATTCCCGAAGATATCGACCCCTGGCGCCTTGCCGTTGTCCTGCAGGCGGACAAGAAGGTGGCCACGATCGGTCTGCGGCCATTGCGTGAATCCTCCGGCGCGCTCAAACCCGGCCGCGATCAGGGGCAGATCGTCTATGAAGAAGTCAAATGGGCGCGGCCGGTTACCAGTTCCGGACGGCTGGGCGGACGTCCAAAGGCTGTCACCGATACGCTTGCGCCCGGCGATGTGATTTTCGTCGCCCCGAAGAAGGACAAGAAAACCGGCAAATTCGTCGACGCTCAGTGGCGGCTTATGCAGAAGCCCGCCGTGGACGGGGCGCTGGTTGCAATGGATCCGCATACCGGCCGGGTGCTGGCCATCGCCGGCGGCTTCAGTTTTTCGGAAAGCGAGTTCAATCGCGCGGTTCAGGCCCGCCGGCAACCGGGCTCATCCTTCAAGCCGCTGGTCTACGCAACGGCCCTGGACAATGGCTATTCGCCGGCAAGCGTCGTTCTGGATGCGCCCTTCTGCCTGGAAGCTGCGGCGGGGCGTCCGCGCTGGTGTCCGGAAAATTACAGCAAGAAATTCAACGGTCCCTCGACTCTCAGGCTGGGCATCGAAAAATCGCGCAACCTGATGACGGTCCGCCTTGCGCAGGATGTCGGCATGCCGTTGATTTCGGAATATGCCCGGCGCTTCGGCGTCTACGACAATCTGCTGCCGGTGCTGTCGATGTCGCTGGGGGCGGGTGAAACGACCCTGATGAAGATGACGACCGCTTATTCGATGCTGGTGAATGGCGGCAAGCAAGTCCGCTGGACCCTGATCGACAGGATCCAGGATCGCTATGGACGGACATTGTGGCGCCATGACCAGCGTGAATGCATCGAATGCCGCTCCCGCGGCTGGGACGGCCAGCCGGAACCTATACTGGAAGATGCACGCCGTCAGATCATCGATCCCCACACGGCCTATCAGATCACGTCGATGATGGAAGGCGTGGTCCAGCGCGGTACCGCGCGCCGGGTCAAGAAAGTCGGCAAGCCGATGGGCGGAAAAACCGGCACGACCAACGACTATAAAGATGCCTGGTTCGTCGGGTTTGGACCGGATCTGGCGGTCGGTGTTTTTGTCGGATTCGATACGCCAAAATCAATGGGCCGGGGCGAAACCGGTGGCAGCGTTGCCTCGCCGATCTTCCGCGATTTTATGATCAGCGCCACTGCCGGCCAGCCGGCGGTGCCGTTCCGTATCCCGCCGGGGATCAAGCTCATCCGGATCAACCGCAAGACCGGGATGCGGGCGGGCGCCGGCGACAAGACAGCGATCCTCGAAGCTTTCAAGCCCGGGACAGAGCCGCCTGGCGCCTACTCAGTCATCGGCCGTACGACGGACGACAGACAATTCGGCACGCCGGAGTCCGACAGGGCGTTGACGCAGGGCAGGGGCCTCTACTAAGTCATTCCTGCCGAGCAGCCGGCGACCATGTCTTCCGGCCCGCCGGATCCTGTTTCCGATCAGGAACGCTTTACAAAAACCAGGCGAGGCCGACATGCGCGCTGAAACACAAACCCTCATAGACCAGATCGAGCAGTCGCTGGCGCTGCTGAGGAGGCATCTTTGACCCCGAGCAGGCGCAGAAACGCCTGGAGGAGCTGAACGCGCAGGCCGAGGATCCCGAGTTGTGGAATGACGCCGCGCGCGCGCAAAAGATCATGCGCGATCGCCAGAATCTCGATGATAGCCTGTCGAGCTTCCGGCGTCTGGAGCAGGATCTTTCGGACAATGCGGAACTGATCGAGCTCGGAGAACTCGAAGACGACGCCGACGTGATCGCGGAAGCCGAGGCGGCTTTGAAAAAGCTCTGCCGGATCGCGCAGAAGCGCGAAGTCGAAACCTTGCTGTCCGGCGAGGCCGATGGCAATGACGCCTTTGTCGAAATCCATGCCGGTGCCGGCGGTACGGAGAGTCAGGACTGGGCGCAGATGCTGATGCGTATGTATCTGCGCTGGGCGGAATCGCGCGGCTACAAAGCAGAGGTCATCGGAACGAGCCCGGGCGAGGAAGCGGGCATAAAGTCAGCGACGCTGCTCCTCAGCGGCGTCAACGCCTATGGCTGGCTCAAGACCGAGTCCGGCGTGCATCGCCTTGTGAGGATTTCGCCCTTCGACTCCAACGCGCGCCGCCACACAAGCTTCGCGTCGGTCTGGATATTCCCCGTTATCGACGATGCGATTGAAATCGAGGTCGATGAAAAGGATGTTCGTATCGATACCTACCGGGCGAGCGGGGCGGGTGGCCAGCATGTCAACACCACCGACAGCGCGGTGCGCATCACGCATCTGCCGACGGGGATTGTCGTACAATGTCAGAATGAGCGCTCCCAGCACAAAAACAAGGCGACGGCCTGGTCAATGTTGCGAGCCCGCCTCTACGAGGCTGAACTGCAGCGCCGTGAAGAAGAAGCGCAGGCGCAGGCGGAAGCAAAGACGGAGATCGGCTGGGGCCACCAGATACGCTCCTACGTCCTGCAGCCCTATCAGATGGTCAAGGACCTGCGCACCGGCGTGGAAAGTTCAAACCCCACCGCGACGCTGGACGGCGATATCGACACCTTCATCGAGGCCGCGCTCGCCCAGCGGGTGCATGGCGGCGGCGGCGCGGAAGTGAAAGATCTGGATTAACCTGGGGGCGAGGGACCGCCGGCAACAGCTTGCCGCCCTGGATATTTGCCAAAGGGGCGCAATCCACCCGCGGCCCGTGCGAAAAATACTATTCGGCGGCGTGCGGCGTCTTCGACGACGCGTCGTCCGATTTGTTCATGCCGGTGGAGGATGAACTTTTCGATGGCGACGACGTTTTCAAGGAGCTGCTGCTGTCAGCGGCGGTCGCCGTTGGGTCGTCGGCGCGCCGGGATTTGCCTTCGAAGAAAGCGCCTTGTTCAATCGCCAGGGACTGATGGTGAATGTCCCCTTCGACGTGACAGCTGGATTGCAGGGTGACGCGGTTGCCGCGTATGGAGCCAACGATACGGCCGCGAACGACCACATCATCGGCGACCACGCCGCCGGTGACGAGCGCCTTGTCGCCGATGATGACGGATGAGCAGTGGATGTCGCCTTGAACCTCACCCTCGATCTGAACTTCGCCCTTTGAAACGATATTGCCGGTTACGGCAAGATCTTCGCCAATGATAGATGGAACCATGTTTCCCAATCCCTTGATCGGCTCCGCGCTGTTGGAGGGGATGGATGTCCCTGGCAGATCGGACGGCCGCGCACCCTCTTTCTGCGATGAAGACGGGCTTTTCAGCCCTCTATCGAGAGGCTTCTTCGTAAACATTGATACCCAACCCCTTCGGGTGCGCACAATTTGCGCCGACACTCACATTGGGACTTTAATGTGGAATCAGTACACCCGTAAATCGGACACAGAATAGTTTTCCGCGCCACGGCCCCGACTTTTCTGCCAGCCCTGTGCAGCAGAATTTTCTATGACTATCCGCCATAGTACCAATAATGAGGCGACGATACAGGCATAACCGATGCTTGTCATCGGGTTTTTGGTGCAAATATGTCGCGACCGACGCCCCGGCGCGACGGCCGTAACGACATAACGTCACACAGAATAACCAAGCGCTGCCAAAGGCTTATAGAAAGTCGGTGAAAGTCCTGCCTGAGCCCGTGCACGGTCGTTGAATGGCGGTTTGACCCGACCCTTGAAATGCGTTCTTACCAGCGTGTGAAATGTGGGCTCGGGCACTTTCCGACCAGCCAGGCAAAGATAGCGAAACCATTTGCAGCCGAACGCGACATGGGTTTTCTCGTCATTGTAGATGATGGTGAGGATCCGGGCTGTCTCTTCATCGCCGCCGCGGGTCATTTTCTCGATCATCGACGGCGCGATGTCGAGGCCGCGTGCTTCCAGGACCAGCGGCACGATCGCGACCCGCGCAAGCAGGTCGTGGCCGGTGTCCTGTGCGGCTTGCCAAAGTCCGTCATGCGCGGGCAGGTCGCCATAGGCCGCGCCCAATGCGCGAAGCCGCCGTTCGAGAAGGGCGAAATGCTTTGCCTCCTCGACACCGACCCGGACCCAGTTGTCGAAGAAGGAGCGGGGCACCGGTGCGTCGAAAAAGCGGCCGACGAGGTCCCAGGTCATGTCAATCGCGTTTAACTCGATATGCGCCAGTGAGTGGACCAGGGCGATCCTGCCGCGCAGACCGGCGGCGGAGCGTCTTGGCATCTCACGCGGCGGCAGAAGCCTGGGGAGGTCGGGCCGGCCGGGCCGGCTCGGCATTGCCGGTTCGCCCGCCTTGCGGCCAAGCGATAAGCGACGGCGATGCCAGTCCCGCGCCGCCTGCTTGGCCCTGGCGACTTTCTCCGCCGGGTCGGGCGCCAGAACAATGGCGCGCGCCTGTGAAGCGAGGCTGTTTGTTGTGGCTGACATCATATAGCGAGCGCCAAAACCGTAATTTGTTCAGTTCCTTGAAGAAATTAATTGATTCAAAGCATCAAGAACGGCTTCGGCATGTCCGGGAACCTTCACTTTGCGCCAGACCTGGGCGATTTTGCCGTCGCCGCCGATCAGAAAGGTCGATCTCTCCACGCCCATATATTTTCGGCCATACATGCTCTTCTCGACCCAGACACCGTAATCGCCGGCGACCATTTTCTCGGTATCCGCGGCCAGAACCACCTTGAGCCCGTGCCTTGCCTTGAATTTGTCATGGCGTGTCACCGGATCGGGCGATATCCCCACGACTGCCGTGCCGAGAGCGGCGAATTTGTCCGCGAGGTCGCTAAAGGCGATCGCTTCTTTGGTGCAGCCGCTGGTATCGTCTTTCGGATAAAAATAAAGGACGACGGCTTTGCCGGCGAAATCTGCAAGCCGGATCGCGCCTCCTCCGTCGGTGTGCAGCTCGAAGCCGGGCGCCTGTTCGCCTTCTATCACCATGGTCGATTGCGCCTTCCTTTGGTCGATATTTGGCTGTACCGCACTGAAGGTCGCCAGTTGCGGAGCATTGTCCGATATTCGAATTATTGACAATGGGGGGCGACAGTCGCAAAGCCCGTTTGCTAAAGCAAGTTGCAAAACCGACCTGCAATCGAATCGCGACATGTTGGACTGGCTGTGAGCAGGCCATTATTTCCCCGTTCCGCGCTTGGGCGAATCGCGTTTCACTCCCGGCGACGGACGGTCGCGCCAGCGTAGCGTCAAAGCAGGATTGATCCGGTTGCGGAATTGAGAGGATATGGCGCGCGAGCTATCAAAATATATTGAAAAGGGGCGTTCCCTGGTTCGATTGTCCGGGAAGGGTTTTCGGCTCGCTGAAAAGATTCCCGAACCCGTGCAGCGTGGCATCGGCCACCTGCGGCGGCGATCGCTCATAATCGCGCTGGAAGTGTTCGCGGGGTTGATCGTGACCGGCGGCGTATTGCTGGCGCTGATGTATGGCAGCCTCAATCAGGGGCCGATATCGCTGACCTTTCTGGTGCCGACAATCGAGGAGTCGATCAACCGCGAACTCACCGGTGTGACGGTAAAGATCGACGACTTTATCGTTCAGCATTCCGAGGGGGAGTCGGGGATGTCGTTCAGGCTGCGCAATGTGCGCCTGATCGACAATGCCGGCGCGATCGTCGCGCAGGCGCCGTCAGCGGCTGTCGGATTGAGCGGGCGGGCGCTTCTTTACGGCCGGATCGCGCCCGGCAGCGTCGATTTCATCGGGCCGCGCCTGCTGCTTTTCTATACCCCCGAAACCGGCCTGTCCCTGACCTTTTCGCGCGGTGTGAGCGAACCGAAGACCGCCAAGGATGCACAGAGTCCCGCCGGGCCCGCGCCGGCCGATCCTCAATCGGCGGCGACAGAGCCCCTCGAGCCGGGCATTGCGTTGATCGCGCCGTCCCGGAAGATCAACCTGACCCGGACCATCACGTCGGCCTTCGAGAGTGCGCGCCGCCGTGAGACGGCGACCTCTTACCTGACCCGGTTCGGCGTGCGCGACGCGATCGTCATTTTCGATCAGGGCGGCAAGGCGAGTGTCTGGCAAGTGCCCGATTTTTCCATCGACCTCGAGCATCGTCAGAAGCGGAGCATCATTCTCGGCGAGGCCAGTATTTCCTCCGCCACCGGGCCCTGGAAGCTCAAATTCCGCACCGAGCAATCGCAAAAACAGCAGCGGCTGACCTTTACCGCCCTGATACAGGATCTCATTCCCACCGGGCTCGCCGCCAATTTCCCCGATATCCCCGCACTTCAGGCGTTCAATCTGCCGCTTGACGCGGAAACCAGCATTCATTTGTCGACCTCCGGCGAACTCATCGGCGCGGAGGCGAAGCTTCGGCTGTCGGCCGGGCATGTGGTCACGCCGTGGGAACGCAAATACCCGATGCTGATCGATGAGGGCGATTTGCACGTTCGCTACCAGGCCAAGGACGACCGGGTGGAAATTCTCCCCTCCACTCTTCAGTGGGGCGAGAGCCGGGCGACAATTTCCGGCGAATTCACGCCGAAAATTACGGATAATCAAATCAAGAGCTGGTCCTTCCAGCTGGTTGGCAATGACTCGGTTCTGGCGGTGGAAGAGTTCGGCTTGGCCCCGAGCAAGGTCGACCAGTGGAATGCGGAAGGGACGTTTTATCCCGAAGGGCGGCGTATCGACCTGACGCGCTTGGTTATGCGTATCGGCGACGCGGCGGTGGCGCTGGCGGGCAGCGTTGTCGATGCGCCGGGGTCGCCGGCGGTCAATATTACCGGGCGGATCAGCCCGATGCCGATCTCAACGTTGAAATTGATGTGGCCGAAATTCATTACCGCCGGCGCGCGCGAATGGGTCGGCGAGAATGTGACGCGCGGATATCTCACCGGCGGCTCCTTGGCGATCAACATGCCTGGCGGGATGATGGCCAGGTATATCGACAATAGCGGCGAGATTCCCGATTCCGCGATGCAGCTCGACGCGGAGGCCAGGGATCTCGAAATCCATTATATCGACGGCCTGCCGCCACTCCAGATGGGCAAGGCATCGCTTCGGATCGATGGGCGCCGCTTTGCTTTCACGGCTCCCAAGGGCTCGGTCGCGTTGCCCTCCGGCAAGCGCGTGGAGTTTGAGCAAGGGCGGTTCGACATCGCCGATATGCGGCCCGATCCCCAGCGGGGCGTCGTGAAGTTTCACATGAAAAGCGACGCCCAACCGGTGCTGGAGCTGCTCGACCACAAGCCGCTGGAATATGTCAAGGCGATCGGCCTGAAACCGGGCGATCTCGGCGGGCGGACCAGCGGCGATTTCAGCGTCCAGCTTCCACTCATCAGGAATCTCGACTATGCGGACATCAAACTGCGAGGCACCGCCGAGCTGCAGGAGGCGAGCGTTTCAAAGGCGTTTGGCAAGATCAGCGTCGAGGGTGGCGCGGTTACGCTGAATGTAACGGAGAAGGCGTTGGACGCGCGTGGCGACATCCTGCTCAACGGTGTGCCGGCGCTGTTGTCCTGGCAACGGATTTTTGGCGCGGCGCCCGACAAGCAGCCTGATCTGAGGCTGACGACGCTGCTCGATCAAAATGCCCGGACTCAACTCGGCATAGACGTCAACCACATGGTGCGGGGGCCGGTATCCGCAATTCTGTCTCTGCGTCAAGGGAGTGACGTCAATACGAAATACCGGGTTCGCGCCGATCTCGGCAACGCCGATATCATCATGTCCAATATGGGATGGCGCAAACCTCCGGGCCGCCCCGCGATACTGACCTTCGATATCGGAACCGGCATCGACGGCAATTCCGAATTGCAGAATTTCAAGCTCGACGGCGGTCAACTGCTCGGTATCGAGGGGTGGGTGGCGCTTGGCAAGGATGACAAGCCCAGGGCGTTCTACTTTCCGGAATTCACCTTCAACGTGATTACCCGGATGGAGATTGCGGGCGAGAAGCGCGCCGACAACATCTGGGACGTGCAGGCGCATGGCTCCGCTTATGACGGCAGGCAGTTTTTCCGTTCGCTGTTCTCCGCCGGCCAGCTGGTCGAGAATCAGGCGACGCCTCCCGCCGATCTGACCGGCCTCGACCTGACCGCGAAAATCGGTGCGGTCGCCGGCTATTCCGATACGGCCCTTAGCGATGTGTCAATCAGCCTCCAGAAGCGCGGCGGACTGCTCACCTCGCTCGACGTAACGGGCATGCTCAACGGGACGGCGCCGACCGCGGTCAAACTGACATCGAGCCCGGGGCAGCCCCGCATTGTGCTCGCCGAAAGCGATGACGCTGGAGCCGCGTTCAAACTTGTCGGCTTTTATCCCCGGATCGAGGGCGGCAAGGCTTCGCTTCAGGTCAATCTCGACGCGTCGGGTCCCGGCGCCAAGGCCGGCATCCTTTGGGCCAAGGATTTCGATGTCATTGGCGACCGGGTCGTTTCGGAAGTAATAGCCAATGCCAGCGACGACCCGACGGTGATTTTCGGGGAGCGGCAAACACAACCGGGCGTCACGCGGCGAAAGAGAATACCGTTCGATCAGTTGAAGGTGCCCTTTTCGGTCGGTAACGGCCGGTTCGAACTGCACGACACCTTCATCAATGGGCCGCAACTTGGCGCGACGGTGCGCGGCCATGTCGATTTCACGACGCAGCAGATCGACATAGGCGGGACTTATATTCCGGTGTACGGCCTTAATTCGGCACTGGGTTCAATACCGATCATCGGCAATCTTCTCGTTGGCCGGCGCGGCGAAGGCATCGTGGGCATAACCTTCGCGGTCAAGGGGCCGATGCATGATCCCAATGTGCTGGTGAACCCGATGTCCATGGTGGCGCCGGGTATTTTCCGGCAGATATTCGAATATACCGGACCCTCGCCGGACTCCTTCCCCGATCCGAAGAAGGAAAAACGCAAGAAGCGGCGTCAACGCAAGCAATCGTCGGTGGACGAGCCGGTCATTCCGCAAAACTAGGTCATGGACTCATAAGAGCAGCCATGGCCGATCAAAGATCTGACTTCCCGCTTTCGGGGATAAGGCGGACATAAACCGCAGCGACGCTGAATGTCCGCTTCTGACCCTGAGCGGACGTTATGCAGTTAGGCCGGTGTAGTACGAAACCGGAATTTCACCACCGCAGATAAAGTCTTCCCAGTCGCGACTATGCGCAGCACTCGGCATATGTCGCCGAAATTCGCAGTTATTTAATGTTGCATCCTTATATTCCGGGTGGATTGGGGAGGCATTCATGAACTTGTGATACTTGCGAGTCCGCCTCCGCCCGGTTGGGGGAATCATCGATGTTTCCATTGGTAAGGTATTTTTCGCTCATTAGCGCTGTAGTTGTGGGTGTCGCGATGGTCGGCGTGACAATTGCGTTGACGCAAATCACAACGGAGCAGCTTATCGAGCAGCGTCAAAACGCCAACCTAGGTCTGACGCGCGTTTTCTCAAGCTCCGTCTGGCAACAATTCCGTAATCACGTGCAAAGCTCGGCCGGCCTTGATGGCGATGCCTTGCGTGCCCACCCCCGAACATCGGAGCTCCTGCAGAGTGTGAAGGACATGATGCGGGGGCTGTCGGTCGTCAAAGTCAAAGTCTATTCCTTGAACGGGAATACCGTTTTCTCGACCGAAGCAGCGCAAATGGGAAGCCAAAAAGCAGGCAATCCTGGCTTCCTGTCAGCGCGCGACGGCCATCCAATTTCAGAATTTTCGAACCGCGCCAAATTCAGCGCTTTCGAGAATGAAATTTTCGACATTGATGTCGTCTCTTCCTACATCCCGATCCGCGACGAAGATGGCCGCGTGGAGGCGATCTTTGAAGTTTACGACAATGTCACAGCGACACTCCATAAAATGGAGGAGCGCGGGAATCTGATTATCGTCATCGTCGGCAGTCTTTTTGTTCTGCTGTATCTATCCCTGTTTTTGATCATTCACCGCGCATCGACGATTCTCAAGCGGCAACACAGTCAAATTCTCGACGCGAACGAGAAGCTTGAAGATACAAACGATCAGCTTGTCCAGCGGACCGAAGAGCTTGAGACCGCGCAGGAGACGCTGGTTCAGCAGGAGCGGCTGGCAACGCTTGGCGAGTTGACTGCAACCGTGAGCCATGAAATCCGGAATCCGCTGGCGGCCATTCGCTCATCGCTTCATCTGGCCATCCAGAAAACGAAAGATCTGGAGTTGGGAATCGATCGTTCGCTGGAGCGCGCGGAGCGCAATGTCGTCCGTTGTGACGGCATCATTACCGATCTTCTCG
>JAJFHO010000065.1 GCA_021775575.1 Hyphomicrobiales bacterium | reverse complement strand
CGGCAGCGGCTCTCAAGCGCTGCGGCACGCGGGTGCAGAAGGGCGCATGAACAACGAATCCACAGTCAGGCCGAGGCATCCCGGCGCCGATACGATCAGTTGTGAAGCCGTGGTCGAGTTATCGAACGCGCGCTCGGACGAACGCAAGATCGAGCTTGTCGCCCAGATCGTGCTCAACGAGTTCAACGACTATTATCACTGGTCGCGAACCATTCCCTACATGGCGCAGCGCGCCTTCTCGGCCTGCGACTGGTCGGAATCGGTCAATCTCAGCCAGAAGCGGCTGTCGATGTACAGCGCCGGCGTGCACAAGCTGGGACCGCTTCTGAAGCGCACATGCCCGCAGGTGGCGAGCGACGAGCAGCTGTGGCGCGGGCTGGAAGGCCGTTTTCTCACCCTCATCGAGGGGCGCTACGAGGCCGACCTCGCCTTCGCCTTCCTGCATTCGGTGAGGCGTATGATCTATCAGGACGAGTGGAAGCCGGTCGACTATGCTTTCGCCGCCGACGGTGCGGCGCATCCCGCGCCCGCGCGCCCGCAGGTTACCCGGGAATTTTCCGGCGGAGTGGTGATGAGCGCCGCCAGCGCGGAGGAAATTTTTGCAATTCCCGACTTGTCCTGCGCGTGGCGCGACAGCACCGGCGACGCGGCGCTGGTTGCCGAACGGGTCAACCGCACGGTTGGCCTCGGCGGCATGGACGGCACCGGAATCGAAAAAATCGAAATGATCGATGCCGGCTTCTACCGCAACCGCGGCGCCTATCTGCTGGGCCGGATCATCCTTGACGATACAACGCCGGTGCCGCTGGGCCTGGCGCTGCTGAACGAGGGCGAGGGGGTTTTCGTCGATGCCGTGCTGACGCAGGAGTCGGACTTGCACAATATCTTCTCCTCCGCGCTCGCCAACTTCCACGCGACCAACCAGCATTATCACGAACTGGCCAATGTCCTGTTCGAGATCATGCCGAAGCGCCCGCTCGGCGTGCATTACTCCACCATTGGCTTCAATCATGTCGGCAAGGTCGCGGTCATGAACGATCTGATGACCGAACTCACCAGCCGCAACGAGGTGTTCACCCACGCGGTGGGCTCGCGCGGCACGGTGGCGATCGGCTTTTCCGCGCCCTCCTCGGGCTATGTCGTGAAGGTGATCCGCGATAAGCCCACCAACGAATATAAATGGGGCGAATTTGAAGGGCTGGAGACGGTGCTCGGCAAATATGCGCAGGTGCACGAGATCAACCGCACCGGCAGCATGCTCGACAATATCATCTACTATAATGTGAAGCTGGCGCGCGCCTGTTTCGATGCGGACCTGCTGGAGGAGATTCTGACCTACGCCGCGAGCACCGTCTCGCTGGTCGGCGAGGATGTGGTGTTCCGGCAGTTGATCGTTCAGTTCAAGTTGATCCCGCTAACGGTGTATCTGGAGACCGCCTCATGGGTGGAGGCGGAGCGCGCCGTCGAGAGTCTCGGCACCTGCATCAAGAACAACGCCGCCGCCAATATCTTCAACAAAGATCTCGATGGGCGCAATTACGGCGTCGGCAAGTATCAGAAGGTCTATCTGTTCGACTATGACGCCGTGCAGCCGCTGAGCGGTGTTGTCATTGCCACCAATCTCGGCCGGGAGGAAGGCGAGGAGGACGTTCCGGACTGGGTGTTTTCCGATGATCCCGTGTTTTTGCCCGAGGAGATGGAGGCGGGCCTGCGCATCGATGACCGGGACCTGCGCCGGCTGTTCCGCGCCGTGCATGGCGACTTGCTCACCGTAGACTATTGGGAGCGCATGCAAGCACATCACAGGGAAGGCCGCGTACCGCGGGTCAGCACCTATCCGGAAGAAAAAAGGCTGGTAAGGGAGAGCGAGCGCGCGTGAAACGTCGCCCGCATTCTGCTCCAGGGCAGACCTGTGGCGCTTTCAATGTGAATGTTCACACATGGCGAAAAGCGGGCATGCGGCCATTATGCGCCGCAGAGCGCGCGGGCCAAAAAGCCGATGGCGAGAGGCGCGACGGGACGGCGGTCAATGCGCCGCGGCGGAATCCGCGCTCGTTGCCTGTAAGCCGCGTTCGGTCGATTTGCGATATTCATCGGCCGCCGCGTCCACCAGCATGAAGAAGTGTTTGCGGCCTGGATATCCGACGAAGCGGGCAATCTCGGCGCCCTCGGCAACAAAAACGAAAGTCGGCGTCATGGTGACCGGCAGCTCAAGCCTGAAATCAACCGTGCCACGATGAATATTGATCCGGCGAAGCGGGAAAATGCCGGCCGCCTCACTGGCCAGATAATCATCGCCAATCTCGGCTTCGAACTTTCTGCAGACCGTGCAGGCCTTTGAATCGAACATCACCAGTTCGCCGGTCTTGCCGGACCAGGCCCGCTCGGCGCCGGCGCCTATCGTCATCACCGCGAGGATGAGGGAAAGGGCGCAAAAGCGTATAAATTCCAATCGCATTTCTTCTGTCCTCCTGGTCAATTATCTGATCGCAAGATTTTCCGACCAGCTCTTTTGCGGCATGGACTCGGCCTTTTCCCGATAGCTGCGCGCATCGTCCGCCCGCCCGAGTGCTTTGAGAATATTGGCCTTCAGCAATACCGACGACCTTGTGTCGGGACCGGCGCGAAGCGCCTGATCGATGGCCGCCAGAGCGTCATCGTGGCGCGCCTGCAGATACAGAACAAGCGCCAGATTGTGATGCGCCTTCTGGTAGGTCGGCTCGATCCTGATGGTCGCCTTGAAATGGGTTATCGCCTGCTCATAGGCTTTTTGCTGCGCCAGAACAACGCCAAGATCGTCATGCGCCTCGGCATTGTCGGGGTTGAGTTCGACGGCCCGGGTCAGGTCCTTTTTCGCCGCGGCAAGCCGGCCCTGCCAGATATGACGCACGCCGCGCTTGGTGTAGGCGAGCGAGCTTTCCGGGTTGCGCTCGATGAACACGCTCAAATCGGCGATGCCTCCGGCGATCAGGCCATGACGGCCACGCGCCATGCCGCGCCAGAAATACGCCTTGTCCAGAGCGTCATCCAGTTCAATCGCCTGGCTGCAGTCTGCTATCGCGTTGTCAAAGTCAAGCAGCTCGAAATAGGCGCGGCAGCGCTCGACATAGAGGGCTGGCTGGCGTGGCGAAAACCGCAGCCGCAGATTGAGCGCCGCGATGCGCATCTCGACATCCTGATCCTGTCCGCCCGCCCCGGCCGATGCCCCGGGCTTTCCCTCTCCGGCCAGATCGATATAGCGTCCGGGGCGGGTCGGCATGTAGCCGAAACAGGCAGTATAGGGCTCGCTCTGCAACAGCGCGTCGGGCGTGGCGATCAGCGGTTCGTCGAGCGCAATCGACACGGGCTGATCGAACCAGGAGCCGCTGCAATGCTCGTAAATGCGCGTGCCCGACGCGTCGAATTGCCGGAAGGCATGCAGATCCCCGTTATAGCGGTGTACGTTAATCAGGGTCTGGTAGGGCGCGTTGCGGTGGCGCGGCAGGAATGCGGCGCTGTAATCGCGCTCAAGGCGTCCCTGCTCGTCATAAAAGAATATCTCGATCACATGGATGGTATCGGGTTTGCTGCGTTCCCATCGCACCCGGCTCAGCAGCCGGTCGGTTTCGGCGTCTAAATAGGACACTTCGCGATAGAAATCCGGCTGGCCCGCATAACCGCCGGTTTCCTCCCGCGTCCGGACCTTGTGATTGCGCAGAATGTTGCGGTGGACGTTGTGCAGCCTCTCTACGAACCGGTTCCATTCACGCACCTGTGCAGGATTTTCCTGCACCGACTTGTTTGCCGCTGCCGGAAGCGAGATGAGCATTGCGCATAGCAGGGTCGCCAGCGTGCCCAGCACTCGCGTCAGCGGTTGCCTGTATGTCATCGTGCCAGCCTGCCTGGTCCACAAAGCAAGAAGGCGCCCGCGCGAACGGACGCCTTCTAAAATCGATGTTTATGCCAACGGTGCCATCGCTACGGCTTGATATACATGTAGCCTTGGGCCTGCAGCTTGGCCAGTTCGGCGACGCCGCTGGGCACGATATCGGCCTTGCTCACGTCGTAAAGATCCTGCTCATAACTGACCTTCTTGCCGCGAAGCGTATTGGCGCAAACGTGGAAGTTGATGCCCTGGCCCTTGAGCGCGGCGATCCTTGCCGTCATCTTTTCGCTCGCGTTGCCGGCGCCGAACTTTGTGTTGTTCGCCGAGCCCGGCTCCAGCAGGAGCGTAAGGCCCTTGCCGTGCAGAACAACCTTCAGATCGAGGTTTTCCGCACCGACCGCGTTAATGTGGTTCTGGATGTTCCGCATGGCGCCCGCTTGAGATTTCGGGTCGTCATAGTTGATGTGATAGACGACTTTCTGCTTGCCATATCCGCTGTCGGCCGCTTGCGCGCCGCCGGCAAAGAGGGCCATGGCCATGAAGGTGCCCAGTATCAGACCGAGAAAACGCATTTCATTCCTCCCTAAGATCGAAAATGCCTGGCTTGTCCAAAGAACCGGAGTCGCACCGATCCTTGGTTACCATTCTCGACCATATTTCCGAGCTTGCCACCTAGGCAAAGCACCGGTTTTCTATGGGGTTTCCCCTAGGGAAGGTGCCTGGTCGAAGCCAAACCGGGTGGCCAGCTGCACCATCCGGGGCGTAGAGCGCGCCTTGGTCTTGTGCAGCAGATTTGCGCGGTGATACTCGACAGTCTTCGGAGAGATATGCAGTTTTTCAGCGATCTGCTTGGTGGGCTCTCCACGGCAGATATGGCGGAGAATTTCACGCTCGCGCCGGGTCAGGCTCTCGAACCGCTCACGGCGCACATCCTGAGCGGCATCACCCGAAAACACCTTGCCGGGGATCGAAGACGGCATGCCCGCGGTTCGCCGCCTTTGCAGCGAGCCAATGGCAAAGCCGGCTGCCAGGGCGGCAACAAGAGCGATCAAAACCCAAAGCAGGTCGAGCGTTTCCGGCTTTCCGGAAGCCGCGGAATCTCTGGCCTGGTAAGTCGATATTACAGCGCGCACATCCTCGTAGGACAAGGGCGCGGACCAGAGGTCTTTCAAACCGAAAGCCTGTGCAATCTCTGCATTCTGAGACTGCAGCAAAGCCATGGCGACCGCCTCGTAAAGCCGCTTGTTCATGCCGGTGCGCGCGGCAAACGGCCATTCCGGATAGAGCCGGCTGCTGACGAGATAGGGGAACCCGGTTTGCGCGTTGCTGAACAGGACCTTGAAATCCTGGATTTCGATGCGCCCCTCCCGCGCCAGCGATTCCAATAGTCCGGTGCGGACAACGCCTGCATCGGCGGGGCCCGACGCCACCGCCGTGACGATTTCGTCTTGAGGAAACCCCTTGTAACGGATCGCCTTGAAGTCCTCGAAAGGATCAATTCCCTGCTGGACGAATTCATACCAGGCCATTTGAAACCCGCCAAAGGCTTCAGGGCTCACGGCGACAAGCGTTTTGCCCTCCACGTCGGCCAGGGTTTGGATATCCGCCCGGTCGGCGCGCACGAAAATCACCGTTCCAAAATGCAGAAGCCCGGCTTGCTGTCCGGCGTCGCGGCGTTCCCGCGTGGCCAGCGCGCTTAGTGAATAGCGTTCCGCCAGCGTTACGAAATGCCCGGGATTGGTGATCAGGAATTCAAGCTCGTTGGTCTGCAACCGCTCCGACGCGGAAACAAGAGTGACCGGAACGAGTTCAAATCGCCAGCCGTCGATCTTGGCGGTGAGATAGTCGGCCAGCGGTTGCCAGCGCGCCAGGGCCGCGGCTGTCCCGCGATAGGCAAGGACCCCGATCTGAGCCGAATTCTCCTGTGCACGCGCACCGGGAGTTGCGACGAATAAAATACCGAGGGTTATGACGGCGCGGATCAGTCCGAAAAACCAACCCTTCGCGTGGCGCCGGTCTGTCGATAGTTGAGACATTCCACTTCCATTGGAAAAATTTTAGCACATCAACCCGGGATGAACCCGGTTTTTTGCAGCCCATAGAAAATCGCTGTTTTATCGGTGTGTGCTCAAATCCGGTGCG
>JAJFHO010000064.1 GCA_021775575.1 Hyphomicrobiales bacterium | reverse complement strand
AGCGGATAGCCCTGCTCGGGCCGGATCGCCTCGCCATTCTGAGCATAGGCAAGAATGGCATCATCCCACGCCTTGTCCAGCGGAACGCTCCGCGTCATGACCGCGGCGTCGGCGCCCTCGGCCAAAATCCAGGCCGCGCCGTCCTTGACCCCAACCTCGCTCAAAATCGTGGAGAGCGGCACACCGGTCCATTCCGATGTGCTGGTCAGGCCATGTGTGCCCTGAACCGATTTCAGATACGGCGCCTTGAACTCGGTCAGCCCATTGCCCGAACACTCGATGAAATACTTCCGAGAGACGGACGGGAATCTCTTGATGTCGTCCATGCTGTATTTCTTCGGACTGTCACACATTCCGTGGACGACCAGACTGTGGGTTTTCGGATTAATCGTCGGAATACCGCCATGGTGACGCTCGAAATGAAGACCGGATGGCGTAATTGTGCCTTCACCCTGCCCCAGCGGCGTCATGGTCCATGACGACTCCTTGGTCTTGGTCGGGAATCTCCACCGCGCTTCCGATTCAAACTGGGAGCGCGAGCCATAACCGCCATCATCGTTGGTCAACCGCCCCTGAACCTTGGTCGGGTCGGCAACAACCTCGAATTCCATCGCACCGGCTGGCGCCTTGGCGCTGGCGCTCTGCGATACAGCGCCCGCCGCAGCAGCTGTCGCAGCCGCCCCTAACAAGAAGGCGCGCCGGTTGGTAGTTGGAAACATACCTTCCTTGCACTCGCATTCCTCATTCTCCTGCTCTCGCGCAAGGAGGACGCTTTTCTCCGCCTCCATCATCCCTTCCATATGCCGGCGCGTGTCGTCATCCACGCTCTCGTCGATCGCGGGATAGGTAAGATGGGTGTTATTTCCACCGTCTGTCATCGCTGCAAACCCCTTCGTTTCCTCTTGAACACACCGATCCCGTTCACAGAAAACGCACTCGTTTCCTGCGGCCGAAGCAACGGATATTCGGTCAATTTGGACGCTGATGCTGCCGGAAACCCGGCGCGTCTCGAGCAAAACGCGGCACCATCATTCGATGGCTTAGAGCTTCGCCCTCATGGCCTGGCGAGCCTGAGACACTATGTAGCAGGCTATTCCCGTTTGGAAAAGGTGTCCATACGAATTGTATCTATTAGGTATAATGTTGGGTCTATTAAGCACGGCTGCCTTAGCGTAATACTGAACCGCTACAGTAATTTAGAACAATCGATTGCAAGTGTGGACGGGCCGCCCACAACCCTTGAGTGCGGGAAAATTTGCTCCGGAGAGCCCAAAGGGCGCAAGTTTACTTCTCCCGCTACCGGGCGAAACCGGAACAAAATACCCTCGGGACTTCCGCGAAACCGGCTTGCTCCCGGCATCCTTTGACAGAACCGCCGGCGATGGGCGCGCAGGCCCTTCCGCACGGTCTGCGGGCGCGGTCAGTTGGTAAAAACATCCATGAAGTTATTCGCGATCATGCCGGCGAGCACGTGCATGAAGTGATAACCGGCCTCGGTATCGCGCTCGAAAACCGCCAGCAATTCGCTGCCGCCGATGACCAGCACCGACGAGTTCTCGAGGCAGGAAGCGGTGGCGACGCGGCGCGGCTGGTCGTCCACCAGCGCCGCCCAGCCGAAAAGCTTTCCCTCAGTCATGATCGATCCCGACGCGCCCGCGCGATTGCCGGCGCCAAGCGAAAAGCGGACCCTCCCGCTCGCCACGACAAAGATATCGCGCGCATCGTCGCCCAGCGAATAGATGTTGTCGCCCTCCTCGAAATTGCGCCGCACCGCTATGGCCGCAATGGCGTCGAGGGCGCTTTCGGAAAGCGATGAAAACAGCTTCGCCTGCTTCAGCGTGTCGAGAACCATGGTCTTTTCATTCATCTTAGTTGCTCCAAGTCGCCGTCTGCTTCCGGCACCATGCCCCGTGTCGGCAGCGCGCCGAGGGGCTTCGGCTCTCTTGCAGGGGAAATTGACCGCCGGTCATTATTCCACCCTAGCTGAATTTGTCATAACGAATGTGATCCGCAGGCAGCCGAGCCTCCACGATCAGCGTCCGGATGGCGCCATCGACCATGGGGGGCGGCCCGGCGAGAAAGGCGATCAAATTATCATATTGCCCGGCCATCCGCTCCGAAGCGACCAAATGCACGAAACCGGTGGCGAAATCAAGCGTTCCGCCACAGGGCTCATCGCCGGGGGCAACCTCCTCGTCGGAAAGCGCGATCGTGACATTGAGATTGTCTGGATAAGCCGAAACAAAACTGGAGAGCTCCTCGAGAAAAAACGCATCTTTCATGGTGCGGACGCCAAAGAACAGATTGCCCTTGCGGGTCTCGAAATAACCTTCCTGGCAGCCGCGCGCCAGGATCGACATCATGCCCGCGACGCCGGAGCCTCCGGCAATACAGAGCAGGTTCTTTTGTTCTTCCGGCGCAAAAACCGCACGTCCGAGCGGGCCATAGATCTCCGCCTCGGTCCCGTCGACATTGCCGCCAAATAGCCAGTCGGAGAATTTTCCGTCGGGTTTTTTCTTTACGACGAACTGCAAGCACCGGGTACCGCGCTCGAAGTTCACCATCGAATAGGCGCGCCCGCCTTCCACCTCGGGAACAGTCAAGACGACAAACTGGCCCGCATCGAAATCGATCGGGTCGTCGGTGGCGACGTCGAAAGCGATCACATCATGGGTAAACAGCCTGACATTGCCTATTTTTCCACGAGTCGATTTGGCGGGAAGTTCGCGCGTGGGTCCGGCTTCCATTTTGGCCGGCACGGCGATCTCACAATCGGCAAGCGCGCAGGCCTGGCACATCAGGAATTCGCCACGCTCGCGTTTGAGATAGGCGTTGCCGGGGGCTTCGGGCCACATATCCTTTATCGTGGCCGGCTCGCGCACGCGGGCCTTGCATGTACCGCATGTTCCAGTGGCGCATTCGTAAGGCAAAGACAGGCCGCTGCGCAATCCGGCGAAAAGGATACGCTCGCCATCTTCACATTCGAAAACGAACTTGTCGTCTCTCGAGCGCCCGCGAACTTTCATCGCAGCCCCGCTCTGCGGTGCGTCGTGAAGGGGCGGAAGGTCAACTGATCAATCCCAGAAGCTGTCGTCGTCGTCTTCTGTTTCCTCGTCATATTCATATTCGAGTTCCTTCTCGATATTGACGAGGACATCGTCGCCTTCCTGCTTGACTTCATAAAGCAGCAGCGGTTTTTCCGCTTCTCCGCGCATTTCGCCGGTGCGCATATCCCACTGCCAGAGATGCTTCGAGCAGGTCATCAGACCGTCTTCGCAGATTCCCGATTCCTCAAGCGACTCCTCCATATGCGGACACAAAGGCGGGTAGGCCTTGAACTCCTCGCCCAGATTGGCGATCAAGACGCGGACGCCGTCCACATCGAACTGCTTCAAACTGTTGCTGGCGACATCACTCACCGAACATACGCGTTTCCAACTCATCCCCGTCTTCTCCCCTGCACTCGACGCGCCAGCGCCGCTGTTTTTTTTGAGATTGTATCAATCAATGTTGGGGTGGCCAGTCCCTGTTCTGCCAGTGCAATTGTCTTCCAAGCAATAGAAGAGGTTTTTTCGCATGCGGGCGCCGCTCAAGGACCGGCGCCGCCGATATGGCGGTTGTCCACGTCCTCAGATGGGCCAGTGCGAGCCCTTGTCCAGACGCCGTGTTTCGAGCCTGACTTCACGTTCGAGAAACGTCGCCCGACCATTGTCGACCTTCAGCTTGTCGACATATCTGCCGACCAGGAACAGATGGTTCTCTCCCGAGTCGAGATGGGAGTTAATGCCATCGAGCATGTTCTGATAGACGACCAGCGAGGTAACAGCCGTTGCGGTTTTGCCATCTTCGCCGACGTCCACCGTATAAACGACCGAATGCCGCTTCAGCGGCGAATGGTCGGTATTATGCTTCGGCAGCTGTTCGGTCATTGTGCTGAGATGGTTCCGATCGGCGGAGAAATAGATCATGTCGTAGTTGATCTCGGGACTGAATGCCTTGATCGAATACTGAAATCCGTCATCACAAAGGCTGAGCCATTCTTCCCACTTTTCGTCATCGAGCAGGAGACAAGAGCGATAGATCGCATCTTTTACTGCTTCAACCGTTGCCGCTCCATTGGCGCTCATTGAATAATCCTCTGAGTGTTTCGGATGGCGGCGGACCCGAGTCATTGCCAGACTCAAGGTCCGCCCCTTTTCCGGTTTGCCGGTGCGAGGCCCCGGCTTCGTTCTTGGCCCTACTCCGCCGCGGCGGCTGCGGGCGACTTGTAGGCTTGCGTGGGATCGCTCGGAAGCCGGTTCACCCATTTGCCCCACTCGTCATAATAGTGGCGCATGCCCACCTCGTCGTGGATGTAGTTGTCTTCATGACGACCGTGCAGAATGCGGCGCGGTTCGGTGCCGGGTCGCATGGCGGTTCCCTGTCCCGCAACCCCGATCAGATCTTCATGCAGGTTACGTCCGAACGGACCCCAGATCGAGTTGTGGTGATCGATCCGGGTTCGCCGCTGTTCCGGCGTGTCGGACTTCACTCCCAGTCCGCGGAATTCGATCATTACTTCGTTCGGTCCCAGCGGAGTCACGATATCGCACCGGAAGGCCGATCCGCGGAGGTTAAAATTCATCCCCGGGAACAAGTCGACCATGTACCACTGGTTCGGCGGGAATTTCGGGAATGAGAGCTCCTCGCGCGATTCGAACCCTTCATACTCTTCGTATTTGACCTCGAAGGAACTGACATTCACGTGGCCATGGTCAAAGGCGATGTTCTTGCGCGCGAAATACTCGTCGTTAAAGCCCGTGACGCGATTATGGTAGTGCATATAGTCATGGTAGAATTCGCTGTTGGTGTCATGCCACAGCTTGTAATTCGTGCCGATGATGGCCTTGTGGTAATGGAAAACCTCGAGCGGCTCGGTATCGATCGCCTCGCGAATGCACTCAAACGGCTTGCCGGCCCATTCTTCCAGCGAATGTTCCGGCTGGTCGTCGAGACAAACCCACACAAAACCGCCCATGCCGACCTCGCAGCGCAGCCGGCGCAATCCCTGGCCTTCCTTGCAGATGCGGTCCTGATAGCCTTCCTTCTCGCGCGATATGTAAACGCAATTGCCCTTCATATCGAACTGCCAGGCATGGAACATGCAGGTCATGCGCTTGGGATTGCCCGAGGGCTGGCCTTCCAGAAAGCTGCCGGAGGGACGGCGCTCGATCATCATTCCCCGGTGCGGGCAGACGTTCAGAAAGGCACGAACGGCATTATCCGGTCCGCGCGTCATGATGACCGGCTCATGCGCAATCGTCGCGGTCCGGAAATCATAGGGCTCGGGCAATTCCGATTCATGGCAGAGCGGAATCCAGACTTTCTTGAATATCTTTTCGAGCTCTTCCTCGTAAATCTCCGGGTCCGAATAAACCCTGCTGTCCACCCAGTCGCCACGCGGCAACTGGGGGTCCGTCATCCACTGTTTACGATTCCTTGCCGGCATCCGTTGTCTCCTCCGCTATCCCGTTAATCTGCGAGACTCTCGTTTCGCATGACTATCCATACGCCCAACCGCCCTCAATCGTCGAGATTGACAGGGAGCACCCGGTGATCACCGTGACCACCCATCCTGACTGGGCGCACCTTATCAAAGTTTGTTCCCCAGTGGGGGCAAGCCCAGATCAAAAGTTCTTATTAGTCGATAGACGCAGCCAACTAAGCTGCCGGCTGCCAGTTTCGTTGAAAAAGCACAGGTAAGACAAGGGATGCACGGCGATTTCCAGCTGTTGCGGCGCGGTGATATCCCTGAGCCAAAATCGCTTCGAAAACGCTTTTCATAGACAATGGCTATCTAGAGTTTGGAAACAACAATTTTACTTGAGGCGCTCGGGAACGTGGCATTAGGTCACATAAGACGTGATGCAGCGTTACTTAAATCGCCACTGGTTCAGACCAAGCTTGGCCTGATCGGATGTGATTTCTTTGACTTAAGTGCGGTGTTGGCGTCTATGGTTTGGTTGATGTTCTGAAAGATGGTCATGCTGGCGCAATTCGTTGGCGCGGTTGTGTTCAGGCATCGGCCGCAGTGTTCAGTTGTGTGACGAAACCGTCGAATTTCTGAACGGTAACAAAGGCAAATAGAAAATCGAAGGGGAGGAGACTATGAAAATTTTAAGGCGTCTTGCATTCTCTCTACTGGCTGGCTTGACATTTACTGCGCCAAATCCCGCCATGGCGGAAGTTGGTTTCGGGAAGCCGGGTGAGGCTATAAACCTGATTGTCGGCTACCAGCCTTATTATACCGAATCCTGGTCCGGCGTGGTGATCAACGGCAAACAGCTTTGGAAGAAGCATCTGCCAAAAGGGTCAACCGCGAAGTTTGAAATCGGCCTGCAGGGATCGGTAATCGTCGGCAAACTGCTCGGCGAGAAGAACCATCTCGGTTACATGGGCGACATGCCCGCGATCGTCTCGACCACCAAGCAGGACAAGGTGGACATGCGCATGATCGCGGTGCTGGGCACCTCGCGCCAGCAATGCAACGTGTTCCTGGTCAGGAACGATGCACCGAAGTTCAAGGACGGCATGGCTGCCGTCAAGTGGATGGACGACAAGCTGGTTGCGGCGCCGAAGGGTGCGTGCACCGACCGCTTCGGCCGCTGGGCATTCGAGCAGGCGGGAATCAAGCCGAAGAAATACCTCAACATGAACATTGAGGTCATCACTTCGAGCTTCAAGGCCAACAAACTTGACGCAGCCGTTATCTGGGAGCCCACAGCGTCCAAGATCCAGCTCGCCGGTCTCGCCCGGCGCGCCGCATCCGGCGAGAGCTTCCCGGGTACCGATGGCGGCGACGCCGGGTTCCTGGTGATGCTCTATGAGATCATCCGCGATCGTCCGGACGCGCAGAAAGCCTGGCTTGAAGCCGAGCTCGACGCGCAGCTCTACCTCGCCGACCTGAACAACGCGAACGATGTTGCGAAGATGGCCGACGACCAGACTGAAGGCATGCCCCG